>NZ_JBEOZU010000047.1:0-24111 GCF_040298185.1 Streptomyces sp. NPDC001634
CCGGTGTTGGGCATGGCGGTGCAGGAAGCGGCCCCCGACGCGGTGGTGGTGGGCAGCCTGCGCCGCAACGAAGGCGGTGCCCCTCGGTTCCTGACGTCCCTGGCCGAGGCATGGGTACGCGGCATCCCCGTCGACTGGACGGCAGTCCTGGCCGGACACGACGCCCGCACCATCTCTCTCCCTACCTACGCCTTCCAACACCGCCGCTACTGGCTGGAGAAGACCGCTCCCGCCGCCGCTCCCGTTGCCCCTCAGGCCGCCGTGGACGCCCGTTTCTGGGAGGCGGTCGAGCGTGAGGACCTGGAGGCTCTGGCCGAGACCCTGCGGCTGCCTGAAAGCGAGCCCCTGGCGGAAGTACTTCCCGCGTTGTCGAACTGGCGCAAGGGACAAATGGTGCGGTCGGCGGTGGACAGCTGGCGGTACAAGGTGGTCTGGAAGGCGGTCGGCCGGGACGCGCGGCCCGCGTCCCTGACCGGTACCTGGCTGCTCGTCGTCCCCCACGAGCACACCACCACCGACCTCACCACCACCCTCTCCAGCGGTCTGGCCGCCCACGGCGCCGAGGTGATCACCATCGACGTGGCCGCAGGCGTCGACCGGGACCGGCTCACCGCTCTGCTCAGCACCGCCCTGAGCGGCGACGGCAGGACGCCACCTGCCGGCGTCCTGTCTCTGCTGGCGCTGGACGAATCGCCGTACGCCCCCGGCAGCGCTCTCGACAACGGGCTCGCCCTCAACACCGCCCTGCTGCAGGCACTCGGGGACGCCGGGGTCGCCGCACCGCTGTGGATCGCCACCCGGGGTGCCGTGTCCACCGGGCGCGCCGACCGGCCGACCGCACCCGTCCAGGCGCAGACGTGGGGGCTCGGCCGGATCGCGGCGCTGGAGTACCCGCAGCGCTTCGGCGGGCTGGTCGATCTGCCGCAGGAACTGGACCAGCGTGCCGTTTCCCGGCTCGTGACCGCCCTGTCGGGAGCATTGGACGAGGACCAGGTCGCCGTACGCGGTTCCGGGCTCTTCGTGCGGCGGCTGGTGCGGGCCGCACTGCCCGAACCTGCGTCCGCCGACTGGAGGCCGAGCGGCACGGTGCTGGTGACCGGCGGCACCGGGGGAGTGGGCGCCCAGGTCGCCCGCCGGCTGGCCCGCAACGGTGTCGAGCATCTGCTGCTGGCCGGGCGCCGTGGTCCGGACGCGCCGGGTGCGGCCGAGCTGGAGGCGGAGCTGACCGGGCTCGGTGCCCGCGTGACCCTTGTGGCGTGCGATGTCGCCGACCGCGACCAGCTCGCCGCGCTGCTGGACGCCGTACCGGAGGACCAGCCGCTCACCGCGGTCGTACACGCGGCCGGTGTACTGGACGACGGCGTGCTGGACACCCTCACCCCGGAGCGCGCCGAGACCGTACTGCGGCCCAAGACGGCTGCCGCCCTGCATCTGCACGAGCTGACCCGGGACATGCAGCTGTCCGCCTTCGTACTGTTCTCCTCGCTCGCGGGCACGCTCGGCGGCCCCGGCCAGGGAAGTTACGCCGCTGCCAACGCCTTCCTCGACGCGCTCGCCCGGCTGCGGCATGCAGACGGGCTGCCCGCGACATCGGTCGCCTGGGGTGCGTGGGGCGGTGGCGGCCTGGCCTCCGGGGAGACGGGCGAGCGGCTGGCCCGTTCCGGCATGCCCGCCATGGACCCCGAGCTGGCCCTGACGGGCCTTCAGCAGGCCGTCACCGGCGACGAACCCGTACTCGCCGTGGCCGACGTACGGTGGGAGACCTACGCGTTCGCCCACTCCGACGATGCCGCCCGCGTGCTCGCCGACCTGCCCGAGGTGCGGGCAGCCATGGCGGCGCGGCAGGCGCCCGGCGAGCACGGCGGCGACGGCAACGCGCTCACGGCGCGGCTCGCGGCCCTGCCGTACGACGAACAGCGCCGTGAACTCCTCAAACTGGTCAGGACACTGGCCGCGGCGGCGCTGGGGTACTCCGGTGCCGAGGAGGTCGACGAGGAGCGGGCCTTCCGTGACCTCGGCTTCGACTCGCTCACCGCGGTGGCACTGCGTAACACCATCGCGGAGACCACCGGGCTGCGGCTGCCGGTGACACTGGTCTTCGACCACCCGACCGCAACTGCGCTCGCGGCCAAGCTGCACGAGGACCTGTTCGGCGCGGCCTCCACGGCCGTTGAGACGGTGTCGGTGACCGCGTCGGGGCCGGCCGCGATCGACGACGACCCGGTGGTGATCGTGTCGATGAGCTGCCGCTACCCGGGCGGGGTGGGCAGCCCGGAGGAACTGTGGCGGCTGCTCGCACAGGGCGGCGACGCCGTGTCGGCCTTCCCGGAGGACCGCGGCTGGGACCTGAAGGGCGCCTACGACCCCGACCCGGACCGGCCCGGCACCTTCTACGCCCATGGCGGCGGATTCCTTTACGACGCACACCACTTCGACCCCGAGTTCTTCGGCATGAGCCCGCGTGAGGCGCTGGCCGTCGACCCTCAGCAGCGGCTGCTGCTGGAGACGTCGTGGGAGGCGTTCGAGCGGGCCGGAATCGACCCGGCCGTGGTGCGTGGCAGCCGGACCGGTGTGTTCGTCGGCTCCAACTACCACGACTACGGCTCCCGGTTGCAGCACGCCCCGAAGGACTTCGAGGGCTACCTGGCCACCGGCAGCGCCGGCAGTGTGGCCTCCGGGCGGATCTCGTACACCTTCGGCCTGGAGGGCCCGGCCGTCACCGTCGACACCGCGTGCTCGTCGTCGCTGGTGGCGCTGCACATGGCCGCTCAGGCGCTGCGCAGCGGTGAATGCACCATGGCGCTGGCGGGCGGCGTCACGGTGATCTCCTCGTTGGACACCTTCATCGAGTTCAGCAGGCAGCGGGCGCTCTCCGCGGACGGGCGCTGCAAGGCGTTCTCCGACGACGCCGACGGCGCCGGCTGGGCCGAAGGCGTCGGCGTGGTGCTCCTCGAGCGGTTGTCCGACGCCCGCCGCAACGGCCACCCGGTGCTCGCGGTGCTCGCCGGTTCCGCGGTCAACCAGGACGGCGCCAGCAACGGTCTGACCGCGCCCAGCGGTCCCGCGCAGCAGCGGGTCATCCGGCAGGCCCTGGCGGCCGCCGGGCTCGCCCCGGCCGACGTGGACGCCGTCGAGGCGCACGGCACCGGCACCCGGCTGGGCGACCCCATCGAGGCGCAGGCCCTGCTCGCGACGTACGGGCAGGACCGGCCCGAGGACAGGCCGCTGCTGCTCGGTGCCCTGAAGTCCAACATCGGGCACACGCAGGCCGCCGCAGGTGTCGCCGGTGTGATCAAGATGGTGCTGGCGATGCGGCACGGAGTGCTGCCGCGCACCCTGCACGCCGACCGGCCGTCGACAGAGATCGACTGGACCGAGGGGGCGGTGTCGCTGCTGACGGAGGCCGTGGAGTGGCCGGAGACCGACCGTCCGCGCCGGGCCGGCGTATCGGCGTTCGGCATCAGCGGCACCAACGCCCACGTGATCCTGGAACAGCCGCCCGCCGACGCCCTGGAGCCGGTCCCGGACGTTTCCTCGGCAGCCGTCGTGGCTCCTCAGCCTTCGTCCGCCGAGACCGCCGCGTCGCCGGAGGGGGCGCCCGTCCCTGCCGCCTCCGGTGACGTGGTCCCCTGGGTGCTCTCGGCCCGAGGCGCCGACGCACTGCGCGCCCAGGCCGCCCGCCTGGTGGCCCATCTGGAGGATCCGGAGCGGCAGGACGACGCCGCGCCCGTCGACATCGCGCACTCGCTCGCGCTCGGGCGGGCCGCGTTCGACCATCGGGCAGCCGTCGTCGGCCATGACCGGGACGAACTGCTCACCGCCGTAAAGGCGTTGGCCGACGACCGCGAAGCACCCGGACTGGTACGCGGGGTGCGGCGCCGCACCGGACGCACCGCGTTCCTCTTCAGCGGTCAGGGCAGTCAGCGGCCCGGCATGGGCCGTGACCTGTACACCGCGTACCCGGTGTTCGCGGACGCCCTCGACGCCGTCTGCGCCGAACTGGACCGCGAACTCGAACGGCCCCTGAAGGAAGTGATGTTCGCGCCGGCCGGCACGCCGGACGCCGAGCTGCTGGACCGCACCGCCTACACGCAGGCCGGGCTGTTCGCCCTGGAAGTGGCCCAGTTCCGGCTGCTGGAACACTGGGGGGTGCGCCCCGACGTCGTCGTCGGCCACTCCATCGGCGAGCTCGCCGCCGCCCATGTGGCCGGGGTCTTCGACCTCGCCGACGCCTGCCGTCTGGTCGCCGCCCGAGGCCGACTGATGCAGCAACTGCCGGACGGCGGCGCCATGCTGTCCGTGCAGACCGGTGAGGCGCAGGTCGCCGAGGCACTGCGCACCTACGAGGACCGGGTGTCCGTCGCCGCCGTCAACGGCCCGGCGTCCGTGGTCGTCTCCGGCGACGAGGAAGCGGTGGAGGAACTGGCCGAGGCATGGCGGGCGGCCGGGCTGCGCACCAAGCGGCTGACGGTGTCGCACGCCTTCCACTCGCCGAGGATGGAACCGATGCAGGCCCGTTTCGCGGCCGTCGCCGACGAGATCACGTACGCGGCCCCGACGGTGCCCGTCGTCTGCGACCTCACCGGCGAAGTCGCCGACTCCGGACAGATGGGCGCCGACTACTGGGTGCACCACGTGCGCGGCTCGGTCCGCTACGCGGACGCCGTCGCCACCCTGGAGCGGCAGGGCGTGACCGCGTACGTCGAACTGGGCCCCGACGGTGTGCTCACCGCCATGACCCGCGACTGCCTCTCCGACCCGGAGTCCGCCGTCGTCACACCGCTCCTGCGCCGCGACCGGCCCGAGGAGACGTCCGTCACCACCGCGCTCGCCACGCTGCACGTGCACGGCGTGAGCCCCGACTGGGCCGGGTACTTCGCCGGCCGTCCGGTGCGCCGGGCCGAGCTGCCGACGTACGCCTTCCAGCACGCCCGCTACTGGCTCGACGCCGACCCCGGAGTGCCGGACCTCGCCGCGGCCGGGCTCGCCGCCGGTGAGCATCCGCTGCTGGCCGCGGGAACGGCACTCGCCGGCGGCGACGGCTATCTGCTCACCGGACGGCTGTCGCTCAGCACCCACCCCTGGCTCGCCGACCACGCGGTGTCCGGCACTGCGATCCTGCCCGGCACCGCCTTCCTGGAGCTGGCCCTGCTGGCCGCCGACCGGGTCGACTGCCACACGGTCGAAGAACTCACCCTGGAGGCACCGCTCGTCCTGCCCGAACAGGGTGCCGTCCACCTCCAGGTCACCGTCGGTGAACCCGGCGAGCAGGGCGTGCGCGGCGTGACCGTGCACTCCCGCCCGGACGACGCCCCGGACGACGAACCCTGGACCCGCCACGCCGTCGGACAGCTCACCCCCGCGACGGCCCCGGACGACGACGCCCCGCTCGGGGTGTGGCCGCCGGAGGGCGCCGAAGAGGTCGCTGTGGAGGGACTGTACGACCGCTTCGCCGAAGGCGGGTTCGCCTACGGTCCCGCGTTCCAGGGCCTGACCGCCGCATGGAAGCTCGGCCAGGACGTGTACGCGGAGGTCGAGCTGCCCGACGGGGCCGCCGCCGACGCCGCCCGCTACGGGCTGCATCCGGCGCTGCTGGACGCCGCGCTGCAGACCGTCGGCCTGACCGCCGCGGCGGGCACCGCGCTGATGCCGTTCAGCTGGACCGGCGTACGACTTCACACACCCGGAGCAGACGCGCTGCGGGTACACCTCGCCCAGGCCGGACCCGACACGGTCAGGCTGCGGGTCACCGATCCCGCCGGCCACCCCGTCGCAACGGTGACCGGACTGACCCTGCGGCCACTGCCCGCCGGGCAGCTCGGGGACGCGCGTGCCGTCGCCCGTCATCTGCACGAGCTGGAGTGGGTGACCCCGGCCGCCGCTCCGGCCCGTCCCGGCTCCGGAGACTGGGCCGTCCTGGCCGGTGACGGCGATCCCCGCATCGGTGCCGCTCTGACGGCCGCCGGGCTCGCCGCCGTCCACCACCCGGACTTGGCCGCTCTCGCCGGTGCCGTCGCCGCGGGCGACATCCCGGTGCCCGGCACGGTGCTGGCTGCCGTGCCCGGGCTCGGTGAGGTCGACGCCGGGCAGCCGGCCGACGCCGACCTGGCCGCCGCGGTGCGCCGCGCGACCGGGCATGTGCTGCGGCTGCTGCAGGGATGGCTCGCCGAGGACACGTTCAACGCCACGCGGCTTGTGCTGGTCACCCGGCACGCCATGACCGTGCACGACGGCGACCGGGCACCCGACCCGGTGGCCGCCGCCGTCTGGGGGCTGGTGCGCACGGCGCAGTCCGAGAACCCGGGGCGCTTCGTGCTCCTCGACTGGGACGGTGCTCAGGAGTCGTACCGGGCGCTGACCGCGGCGGCCGGCCACGACGAGCCTCAAGTCGCCCTGCGCAAGGGCGAGCTGCGGGTGCCCAGGCTGGTCAGGATGCGCCTTGCACAGTCCGCGGACGACGCCACCGCGACGCTGCTCGACCCGGACGGCACCGTCCTGGTCACCGGCGCCACGGGTGCGCTCGGCGCCCTGATCGCCCGGCACCTCGCCACCCGGCACGGTGCCCGGCACCTGCTGCTCGTCGGCCGTCGTGGCCCGGACGCCCCGGGCGCCCGGGAACTCGTCGACGACCTGACCGCAATGGGCGCCAGGGCCGAGCTGGTCGCCTGCGACACCTCCGACCGTGAGGCGCTGGCCGCACTGCTCGCCGCGGTCCCCGCCGAGCGTCCGCTGACCGCCGTGGTGCACACCGCGGGCGTGCTCGACGACGGCGTCATCGGCTCCCTGACCCAGGAACGCCTCGACACCGTGCTCGCCGCCAAGGTCGACACCGCGCTGTATCTGCACGAGCTCACCCGGGACACCGGGCTGCGCGCCTTCGTGCTGTACTCCTCGCTGGCCGGCACCTTCGGTGGCTCGGGACAGGGCAACTACGCTGCCGCCAACGCGTTCCTCGACGCCTTCGCCCGGCAGCGGCGCGCCGACGGGCTGCCCGCCCAGTCGCTGGCGTGGGGCCTGTGGGAGGAGCGGTCGGCGATGACCGGCAAGCTGGACCAGGCCGATCTGCTGCGGATGGCGCGCGGCGGAGTCGTACCGATGCCGTCCGAGCAGGCCCTCGGCCTGTTCGACGCCGCCGTCGCCGCAGACCGGGCGGTGCTGGTCCCCGCACGCTTCGACACCGCCGCGCTGCGGACGCCCGACGGGGAGGTCCCGGCTCTGCTGCGGTCCCTCGTCAAGCCCGTGGCCCGCCGCCGCACCGGCACCGCCGCCACGGCCGACGGCACGACTTCCGCCGAGCGACTGCGGCGCAGGCTCGGGGAGCTGGATGCCGAGGCACGGCTCACGGTGCTGGTGGACGTCGTCCGCGATCAGGCGGCGGCCGTCCTCGGGTACGCCGACTCCGACGCCGTGGACCCAGAACGGGGCTTCCTGGAGATGGGCTTCGACTCGCTGACCGCTGTCGAACTGCGCAACCGTCTCAACGCGGCCACGGGCCTGAGGCTGCCGGCCACCCTGCTGTTCGACTACCCGACGCCCATCGGGCTGGCCCGTCATCTGCGGACCGAGACCGCTCCCGGCGCCGCGGCGGCCGTCCAGCCGATGCTGGCCGAACTGGACCGGCTGGAGAGCGCGTTGGCCGAGATCGCCGGGGACGAGACGGTCCGCTCCGCACTGGCCGACCGGCTGCGGGGGCTGCTGTCCACGCTGGACGTGGCCGCGTCCGCGGCGGGCGGGCCCTCGCCCGCCGACGGGGGCCACGGTGACCATGACGCGGCCACGGCGGTGGCGGTCGAGGAGCACATCGACGCGGCGAGCGACGACGACCTCTTCGACTTCATCGACAAGCAGTTCGGGTCGTCGTGACGGAACGTCGGCGAACCCTCCCCACCCCTCCTCACCTGCGGGAAGAGAGCGAGACCGTGACAGACCGGGTGTTGAACGTCGGTGTCGTCGGCTGTGCTGCCATCGCCCAGCGCACCACCATTCCGGCGCTCGTCGCCGACCCGTCGGTGCGACTGGTCGCGGTGGCCAGCCGCAGCCGCGACAAGGCGGAGGCCGTCGCCCGGAAGTTCGGCTGCCAGGCGGTCACCGGCTATGCCGCGCTGCTCGCACGCGACGACATCGACGCCGTGTACGTGCCTCTGCCGCCCGCCCTGCACGCCGAGTGGGTGGGCCGGGCGCTGGCGGAGGGCAAGCACGTACTCGCCGAGAAACCGCTCGCGGTCGAGCGGGCCGAGGCGACCGAGCTGGTCGCCGCGGCCCATGCAGCCGGCCTTCTGCTGATGGAGAACTTCGCGTTCCTGCACCACGGGCAGCACGACGTCGTACGCGCCCTCATCGGCGAGGGCGCGATCGGTGAAGTTCGGCACATCACCGCGGAGTTCGGATTCCCGCCGCTGCCCCCGGGCGACATCCGCCACGACCCGGCGCTGGGCGGCGGCGCCCTGCTCGACGCCGGGGTGTACACCCTGCGCGCCGCCTCCCTGTATCTGGGACCGCAGGTGACCGTGCACGGTGCGGTGCTGCGTACCGATCCCGGCACGGGGGTCGATGTGGCGGGGGCGGCGCTGGTGGCTGATCCGGCCGGGCGGACCGGGCAGCTGACTTTCGGCTTCGACCGGTCCTACCGCTGCGCGTGCACCATCTGGGGAAGCGAGGGCAGCATCGGCCTCGACCGGGCGTTCACCGCGCCGCCGACGCTGCGGCCCGTGCTGCGCCTGCGGCGCCAGGACCACCTGGAGGAACGGACGCTGCCCGCCGGGCACCAATTCGCCTCGCTGGTCTCCCTGTTCGCCCGCACGGCCCTGGACGGGGGAGACCTCAAGGGGCCGGGGGAGGACATCCTGCGGCAGGCGGAGCTGGTGGACGCGGTGCGCAGCGCGGCCGGCGGGCGGGCGCGCCCCGGGGCGTAGGGCGTCGCCCGGGAGTCGCAGGACTCGGAACCCAGGTGCCCCGCGGGGTCAGGCGTTGGTGCCGTGCCGTCCTTCGCACGTGCCGGCGCCGCCCGGTCAGGCGGGGTGCTGGTGCGGGCCGGCCCTGCCCTCCTTGCCGACGCCTGCCTCGACGAGGGTCAACCCCGCCGCCTCGTGCGTCCGGCCGTCGATGACGTCGCGGAGCTGGGAACGGGCGGTGACTCCCAGTTTGGGGAAACTCCGGTACAGGTGGGAGCCGACGGTGCGCGGGGAGAGCTGCAGCCGCTCGCCGATCTCCCGGTTGGTCAGTCCACGGGCCGCGAGGCGGACGATCTGCTTCTGCTGGGGGGTGAGCGCGGGCAGGCTGTCCGGGGCGCCGGGGCTCTGCCGGATCCCGGTTGCCCGCAGTTCCGCGAGCGCACGGCTGGTCCACGGCTCGGCGCCGAGCCGGCTGAAGGTCTCCAGCGCGGCGGCCAGCCATGGCCGTGCCCGACTGGACCGCAGCTGTCGGCGCAGCCACTCGCCGTAGTCGAGTTGCGTGTGGGCGTGGGCGAACGGCCGCTCCTCGGCGTACGGCTCGTCAAGTGCGGCACGGAAGTGCTGTTCCGCATCATCCGCGTCCGCCAGGAGTGCTCTGGCGCGGAAGAGCAGCGCCCGCTGCCGTGGCGAGGAGTCCTGCAGGCGGTCCGCCAGCCGGTCCATGACGGCACGAGCGGCATCGTGCCGGCCGATGCGGGTGGCGGCAGCCGCGAGGTCGGCGAGGCCGTACCGGGAGACGTGGTAGTGGACTTCGTCGCCGTCGGTCGTGAACATCATGCGGAACTGGTCGAATGCGGTTTCGTGGTCCCCTTCCGCGGCGGCCGCCATGCCCATCGCCCAGCGGGCCCGGACGGCCACGAACCGGTTGTTCTGCGCGGTTGCGAGATCCAGTGCCTTCATGGCCGACGCGCGGGCCGCGGCCGCGTCGCCCTGCAGCGCCAGCACGCAGGCGTCGAGGGCCCGGGGCGACGCCGCCGCATAGGGCGGGTCGCTCTGCGCCGCCGCCCGTGTCGAGGCCGCGGCGACTGCTCTGGCCGTCGACCACTGGCCGTGATCCAGACGGGTCCATCCCTCGACGCAGCGCAGCCCGTCAGGCAGCGGCGCCGGGGTGAGGGAGGGCCTGCTCACCCTTTCGAACAGATTGACGGCGAGGGCGGTCTCGTCGAGCAGCCAGGCGATGGTGGCCGTGGCCGCCAGCAGCCCCGGTCCGGCCCGGTCCAATGCCGCCAGCCGGCGAAGCCCGGCGACCAGGTCGGCTCGGCCCGAGGACGGATCCGTCGCGGCGCGGATCCACAGCGACGCGAGTTCGTGCTCCTGACGCCGACCGGGGCCTTCGGAGATCAGGGAGAAGACGTGCCGGAGCTCGTCCCGTTTCCCGGCGTCTCCGTTGTAGTAGCAGACCAGGGCTGCTGCGGCCACTGCCTCCAGGGCCTTTGCGGGGTGGTGGGGAGCGAGAGTCTTTGCGGCACGCACCAGCAGGGTGTACGCGGTGGTGCGACGCGGGGTGAGGGCGAGGGCCTGGCCCTTGTGCAGCGTGGCGAGGGCGAGCAGCACGGGGTCGTCGGTGAGTGCCTCGACCCGGGCGGTCAGATCGTCCACCCAGGTTGCCTGGCCGGTCAGCGCGGCCATCGCCGCGGCGAGGGTGAATCTGCGTATGCGGTCCCGCTCGTCCGGGCTGAGTTCGGCTGCGCGTTGAAGCGCCAGTGCCGCAGCCGCGAAACCGCTCCGCTTCCTGGTCTGTTCGGCGGCGCGCTCCATCTCCCGCGCCACGGCCTCGTCGGGACTGGTGCTGGCCGCTGCCAGGTGCCAGGCCCGCCGACCAGGGACGTCACGCAGGGCGGCGGCCCAGAGGCGGTGCGCCTCGTGGCGCTGCGCGGGGGGCGCGGCGTGATAGACGGCGGAACGGATCAGGGGGTGGCAGAAGCGGACCTCGCCACCGCGGACACGGATGAGTTCGGCCTGCTCTGCCGGCCGCCAGACCTCCGGCGCGACACCTTCCACGGTGCCCGTGTCGGCCGCGGCCAGCAGCAAGGCGTGTCTCGTGGCTCCGGGCAGCGCATCCAGCCGATTGGTGAAGCCCTGCTCCAGCCGTTCGGTCAGCGGAAGCGGTTCCACCGGCCAGAGTGCGGGAGCGGGTCGCGTCTTGGCGAATTCGATCAGCGCCAGTGGGTTTCCCGCCGCCTCGTCCAGGATGCGCGCACGCAGCGGTCCGCTGGGGCGGCGCGGTTGTGCGTCCAGGAGCCGGCCCGCGGCGGCCGCATCCAGCGGGCCCAGTTCCAGGACCGGATGGCTCCGGGCGAACGCGGGGAGCGGGGCGCCGCTGCGGACCGCGCTCAGCAGCGTGATCTTTTCGCCCTCCAGCCTTCTGCTGACGAAGGCGAGCACCTCGAGGGAGTCCTGGTCCAGCCACTGAGCGTCGTCCACGACGATCAGCACCGGGTGCTGCCGCGCGACATGGGACAGCAGGGTCAGCACCGCTATGCGCAGTATCAACTGGTCGGGCTCGGCCGATCCGGCAGTGATGCCGAAGGCGCCCAGGAGAGCGTCCCGCTGTCGGCCCGGTAGGTCGTCCGCCTGCCCCAGTACCGGCCTCAGCAGCTGGTGGAGCCCCGCGAAGGCCAGTTCGCTCTCGCTCTCGCTGCCTTCCGCCCGCAGGATCCGTATCCCGGTGTCGCGTAGTCTGTCGACCTCGCTGTCGATGAGGGCGCTCTTGCCGATTCCCGGCTCACCGGTGACGACGAGGACCGGCCCGCCATCCCCGGGAGATCTGACGAACCTTCCCACCCGGGCGGCCTCGGAGGTACGGCCCACGAGTGTGCCGCCCGACAACGTCGCGATGGTCAACAACGCCTCCTTGGCTCTGGCTCCGTGCGCGGCGTGTGACATCGAAGGACCCTAACCCCGCCCTGCCGCCCGCTTTCGCCTCTCCTCCCGGGGCTCTAAGGAATCCCCTGGAAAACCCGGTGCCCGGCCGCCCGTTCCGGCACCGAATCATTTCGAGGCCCGAGCCGGCCCCTGACGCCGAACTCCCGTCGTCCGCCCGCCGGCAGGCGGGAGTTCGACGACAGGGCCTGGAGGACAGCACACACCGCGGACGGTGACTGCGCCGACTGCACCCGGCGGAGTGCAGTCACCTGACGGATTCGCTCCGTGGCTGCCCAGTACACGATGCGGTGTGAGCCGACCGCCGCGGCCGGAGATCCGGCACGCACGGCGGAGGGCTCCACGGCCGCGAGCAGGAACGCCGGAATCCTCGTCGGTTTCCTGGCAGCGGCGGCCTCGGTCCCGGCGACGGGATCACCTGGAGGAGCCGGCGCGTCCGTCCGAGCCCCGATCGCCTCGCAGGCCGCGGTGTTCGCCCTCACGCTGCTGGACGGGGCGGCCGCAAGGGCCGGGGGAGGAGATCCCGCGGCAGCCGGGGCCGGCGGACGCGGTGACGAGCGCGGCTGTGAGCGGGCGACCCGAGGCATGGGGCACCCAGGGCCGCCGTACCTCGCGAACGCGCGGTCCACCTCGGTGAATCGTTGATCCGGGCCGTTTCTCCGGTCCCGGGAGGGTGTCGGGTTGTGAAGGAGTCGGAGGCCATGGAACGAGCGGCAGTCGTCGCGGGACTCGGGGGCTGGGTGCCCCCCACGGTCGTCACCAATGACCAACTCGCGGAGGTCCTCGACACCACGGACGAGTGGATTCGCAGCCGTACCGGTATCCGGGAGCGACGCTGGGTCTCCCCGGGGCAGTCCACCGGTGACCTGGCCGTCGAGGCCGCCCGGCGGGCACTGTCGTCCGCGGGGGAGGAAGCCGTGGACGCGGTGGTCCTCGCCACCAGCTCCCCGGACCGGCTCTGCCCGGCGACCGCGCCCGAGGTGGCCGCCCGCCTGGGACTCGGTGCGGCCCCCGCGTTCGATGTGGCGGCGGTGTGCACGGGCTTCGTGTACGCCCTCGCGACGGGGGCCGGCATGATCGCGCTCGGCGCCGCCGACAGCGTGCTGGTCGTGGGTGCGGACGCTTTCTCCACCATTCTCGCCCCGGACGACCGCTCGACCCGGGTGATCTTCGGTGACGGCGGCGGTGCGGTGGTGCTGCGCGCCGGGTCGCCGTCCGAGCCGGGTGCGCTCACGGGGCTGAACCTCGGCAGCGACGGGACCCTCAGCGATCTGATCGAGGTCCCGGCGGGCGGGTCCCGGCAGCGGTCCACGGGGCTTCCGGCCAAGACCGAGGACACCTACTTCACCATGCAGGGGCAGGCCGTCTACGCCCAGGCGGTGCGGCGGATGGCGGAGTCGGTGCGGGAGACCGCCGCGCGCACCGGATGGAGCCTGGATGAGATCGACTCCTTCGTGCTGCACCAGGCCAACGCCCGGATCCTGACGGCGGTCGCCCGGCGGCTCTCGCTGCCCCCGGAGCGGTTCCTCTCCAACATCGGCACGCGAGGCAACACGGTTGCCGCATCGATCCCCCTCGCCCTGGCCGACACGGTCGCCTCCGGTGAACTGCGCCCCGGGCACAAGGTGGTGCTGGCCGGCTTCGGCGGCGGCCTCACCTGGGGATCGGTGGCCCTGGTCTGGCCCCACCTCGCAGTGCACCCGACCGAACTGTCCGAGTTCGCGGCGACCTCCGCCGGACCTGCGGGCGGCACCGTCTGATCAACGCCCCCGATACCCCCACTTCATCAGGAGGCCTCCGTGGACGCGGAGTCGATCATCGCGCAGTTGCTGACACCCGAGGGACGCTCCGATCCCTACCCGCTGTATGCGCGCGCCCATGAACTGGGGCCCGTCATGCCCGCCGGTGACGGCATGGTGCTGGTCTGCGGCTACGAAGCCTGCAAGCAGGCCCTGCGCCATCCGGGCCTGGGCGCCGACATCAACATGGTGACCTGGGGCGCCGCCCTGGACGAGCATCCCGCGCTGGCCATGCTGAGCCGGTCCCTCCTGGTTGCCAACCCGCCCCACCACGGGCGCATGAGGTCATCGATGTCCCGGGGGTTCACCGCACGCCGTGTGACCGCCCTGGAACCCGAGATCGTCCGCATCACCGATGCCCTGCTCGACAGCCTCGCCGCGAGCGGCTCCTCCCCGGTCGAGTTCATGGACGCCTTCGCCTTCTCCCTGCCGGCCCAGGTCATCTGCGAACTGATCGGAGTCCCGGCCGAGGACCGTCACCGTTTCCGGGGCTACGCAAGCGATCTGATGGCCACTCTGGAACTGCTGGCCGACCCCTCGGGCCTCGAAGCCGCCGACCGGGCGGCGGCGGAGGTCGGTCACTACTTCACCGCGCTCGTCGAGGCGCGCCGGAGCGATCCGCGTGACGACCTGGTGAGCGCCCTGGTGGGCGCCCAGGAGCAGGAGGCGCAGCTGGACGACGAGGAACTCGTCGCGAACCTCACCCTTCTGCTGCTGGCGGGCTTCGAGACCACCACCAATCTCCTCGGCAACGGCCTGCACCTGCTCTTCGAGCATCCCGACGTGATGGACGGACTGCGGGCCGGGACCATCCCGGTGCAGGGCTTCGCCGACGAGGTGCTGCGCTACGACTCACCGGTGCAGCTGACCAACCGGATCGCGCTGGCGGACGGAGTCTCGATCGAGGGCCTGCCGGTTCCGGCAGGGAACCACGTGGTGCTGCTGCTGGGTGCCGCCAACCGCGATCCGTCCCACTACGACGATCCCGGACGCTTCGATCCTCACCGTCAGGACATCCAGCCGCTCAGCTTCGGCGGGGGTGCGCACTACTGCCTCGGTGCCATGCTGGCCCGTCTGGAGGCCTCCATCGCCTTCGGTCGACTGCTGTCCCGGTTCCCCGCCCTCGGCCCCGCTCCCGGAGACGGTCCGACCCGCCGTGACCGGCTCACGCTGCGTGGCCATGAGACCCTGCCGGTCGCCCTGGGCTGACGATGAACGGCCGGTGAGGTTTAGAGAAACACCTATCGTGGCCAAATTCCGAGGTTTTGACCGGCCCCGCCGTGAAACCTTTCGATGAGGTTGGCCCAAAGCCCTTCGGAGGGGAATCAGTTGTCGTTCAACGCGGGATCAATTCACCGGTCCCTTGGCGTCCTCACTCCTTCCAGTGAGGATTCCCTGATCGCCGAACGGGCCGGCGGCAAAGGGAGAAACCTTCATACCCTCACCGCCGCCGGTTTCCAGGTGCCGAGCTGGTCGGTGATCGGCCTGGACGTCTTCGCGGAATTCTCCCGCACCGGCGGACTGGACGAGCGTCTGGGAGAGCTGCTCGCCGATGGCTGGGGCGCCAGGGCCGGGCAGGTCGCCGCGGAGATCTCCGCGCTGATCGAGGGGGCGTCCCTCGACGAGCGCATCGCCGAGGCCATCGCCCTGGCCTACCGGGAGGCCGGGGGCGGTCTGGTGGCCGTCCGCTCGTCCGGCGCGCAGGAGGACGGGAGCGAGCACTCCTTCGCAGGCCAGTTCGACAGCTACCTCAACGTCTCCGGACTCGACCAGGTCACCGCCCATGTCCGCCGCTGCTGGGCCTCCGGATTCTCGGAACGGTCCATGAGCTATCGCGCGCAGCGCGGACTGCCGCCCGACGGCGGTGGCGTCGCCGTCATCGTCCAGCGCATGGTGCCCGCCGAGCGCAGCGGTGTGCTGTTCACCGCCGATCCGACGGCCGGCCGCACGGACCGTCATGTGGTCAGCGCGGTACACGGGTTGGGGGAGGGGCTGGTCTCCGGCGCGGTCGACGCCGACACCGTCGTGCTGGACGCCACCACCGGCGAGCCGCTGAGCACCGTGATCGGCGACAAGCAGGAGCGCTACGACGCCGGCACCGGACCCGGCTGCGAGGTGTCGCCGGTCGCCGACGAGGACCGCAAGGCGCTGTCCCTGACCGCCGACGACCTGGCCCGGCTGCACGCGGTCGGGATACGCGCCACCGAACACTACGGCAGCCCGCAGGACATCGAGTGGGCCATCGCCGACGGCACCCTGTGGGTACTGCAGAGCCGCCCGATCACCACCCTCGGCCCCGCCGCCGGCGCCGCGCCGGAACCCGAGGGGGAGCTGCGAATTTGGGACAACTCCAACATCATCGAGAGCTTCAGCGGCGTCGTCTCCCCGCTCACCTACAGCTTTGCCGCCGACACCTACGCCAAGGTGTACGAGAGCTACGCCCGTGCGCTGGGTGTCCGGGGCGACAGGCTGCGCGAGGTCCAGGAGTGGACCCCGCACATGCTCGGCTACGTCCACGGGCGGGTCTACTACAACCTGTACCACTGGTACCGGATGGTGCGTCTGGCGCCGCTGTACCCGCTCAACCGCCGTGTGCTGGAGAAATCCCTGGGTGTCGCCGAGAGCATTTCGGACGAGACCGCCGACGCGCTTCATCCCTTCACACCCCGTCCCGGGCTGCGCGGCCGAGTTTCCCGGCTGGCTCGTACGATGACCTTCGCCAGAAGGTTTCTGGCCATCCGGAAATCCGTGGAGACCTTCCACCGGGATTTCTACCGGGCGTATGAGGTTTTCAACAATATCGATTACGACGCGCTGCCGGGTGACGAGACCTATCGCCGTTTCCGCCGGCTGCAGAGGGAACTCATCGAGAAGTGGGGCCCGATGCAGGCCCTCGACGCCACGATCCTGCTCTCCGTCGGACTGCTGGCCCTGCTCACCCGCAGGTGGCTGCCCGACGCCCCCGAGTGGTTCACCTGGGCCGCGGCCTCCCCCGGCAGTGACGTGGAGTCCGCCGAACCGGTCTGGGCGCTGGCCGAGTTGGCCGCGAAGGCGCGCGCCGACGACGAGGTTCGCAACCTGCTGGAACGCACGCCCGACGCCGACGCGTACGGGGCACTGCGCGACGCCGGCCACACGGAGTTCCTGGCCGCTGTCGACGCGTACGTCGCCGACTACGGTTACCGCAGCCCCGACGAACTCAAGCTCGAAGTGCCGGACCTGCACGAGAACCCCGCCGGGCTGTTCACCCTGCTGCGCGACGCGAATCCCGAGACCTCGAGCGGCGCTGCGGGTGACCGCGGCGGCGAGGCCGACGCCTACCTCGACGAGCATCTGCGCGGCCCGCGCCGCTGGGTGTACGAACGCGTGCGGCGCAAGGCCCGGGCCGCGCTGGCTGATCGCGAACGGCTCAGGTTCTGCCGCACCCGTGCCTTCGGCGCCGCCAAGCGCATGCTGCGCGCCATGGGCCGCGACCTCGCCCGCACCGGGGCCATCGGCGCCTGGGATGACGTGTTCATGCTGCGCCTGGAGGAGATCAGGGGCGCCTACGAGGGCATGATCGCCCATTCCGAGCTGAAGGAACTGGCCGCATTGCGCCGCCGACAGCTCGCCGCCGACGCCGAGCTGCGCGCCCCCTCCCGCTTCACCACCCGCGGCGCCCCGTACTGGTCGGGCAATCTGGAGCGGGCCGGGTGGACCAGCGGGCCCGTCGCCCGCAGCGGTGTCCGTGAACTGCGTGGCACCCCCTGCTGCCCCGGCGTCGTCGAAGGGCCCGCGGTGGTCACCGACACCCCGCGTGACATCGGCGGCGGCATCCTGCTCACCTACCGCACCGACCCCGGCTGGGTGGCCGCGTTGCCCTCCGCGGCGGCGCTGGTCATCGAACGGGGCAGCCCGCTCACCCATGTCGCCGTCGTGGCACGGGAGCTGGGCATCCCGACCGTGGTCCAGGTCAAGGACGCGACCACCGAGATCAGTACCGGCACCCTGCTGCGCGTCGACGGCGCCGCCGGCACGGTCACCGTACTCGCCGACCCGCCCGACGACGGCACACCCACCGGGCACCCGGACAATCCCAGGACGGAGACACATCCGTGATCCTCACCGAGGACCAGCTGCAAGGCCTGCTCGACAAGTCGCTCGCCGAACTGCCCCGGGGCGCCGGGTGGGCCGTGGTGCTCGAGGGGTCCATCGCGGAGGGGTTCGGCAACCCCTCCTCCGACATCGACTTCCTGCTCATCGGCCGGGCCGAGGACGACCTGCCGACCATGCCGTCGCTGCTGTTCGTCGACGGACGCAGGGTGGAGATCCGTACCCGGTCGGTGCGTCAGATCGCCGAGCAGTTCCGCGCCTTGGAGGAGGGGGCCAATCGGCCCGGCCGGCTCTCCGAGGATCTGCTCAACCGCTGTCAGCGGCTGCTGCACAGTCACCCGCTGCGCGGCCACGACCTCGTCGACGAGGTCAAGGCGATGCTGCCGGTGGAGCGGTTCGCCCGTATCGCCGCCGACTGGTGGGCACACCAGGCCCGGCAGTCCCTGCGGCATGCCGTGGCGCTGCTGTGCCTCGGCGAGGCGGACGAGGCGGTCGACTGGTCCCGTGCCGGACTCGTCCAGACGATCAAGTCGTGGGCGGCCGGCCAGGGCGAGACCTATCTCGAACCCAAGTGGCTGTCCATGCAACTGGACCGGGCCGACCGGCCCGATGTGCGCGACCGGTACTGGGAGCTGGAAGCCGCCGCCCCGGCACCCGGCGACACCGACGCCGCCCGTGCCCATCTGACCGCCGGTCTCGCCTTCGCCGAAGACCTCGGCCTCACCGGCGTCACCTGGCGCCCCGAGCGGCTCACCGTCGGGCGCGTCACCGGGGTCACCACCTGGCAGGCCGGAGAGCGGGTCCATGTCATCCGCGGGCGGCGCGAGGTGTTCGCCCTCGGCGACCACGCCGGAGCGGTCTGGCGCTCCCTCGTCCCGGGCCGGCCCCTGCCCCAGGTGCTCGCCACGGCCCGGGCCACCGGCGTCGCCGACCCCGGCCCGCTGCTGGCCGCGTTCCTGCGCTACGGGCTGATCCGGCTGGCGTGGAAGGGCGGCGGCACCGTCACCCCGTCGCTGCCGCTCGCCGCGCCGCCCGGACCCGTCACCCCGCCGCCCTCCACCGCACAGCCGCTGCTGTCGGTGCGCGGCGCGGCTGTCAGCGGCCCCGACGGCATCGACCTGGTGCCGCTGCCCGCCGACCGGTTCGCCGCCGCCACCATGGCTTTGGTGTGGTCCAACGTCGTCGTCGAGAACGCCATCGAGGACCTGACCGGAGCCCTGCAGCGCGGTCAGTGGCGGGTCGCCGAACTCACCGCACGCCGCGCCGTGCACGCAGCACTGCGCGGACTGTTCAGCGCGTACGGCGTCAACCCGCTGCCCGCCGACTCGGACCTCGTACGCCGTATCGATCTGCTGCCGCCCGCCACCCGGCCGATCCGGGAGCGTGCCGAGGAACTGCTGCGGCGTACCGTCGACTCGGCGGAGCGCGGCGACGGACTCCTCGCGGATCTGCGCGCCTATGTCGATCTGGTGCGAGGCACCGCCGGCGCCGATGCCTTCCCCTCCTCCTTCGACTCCGCGGACACCTGGCGGGCCACCCTGGAGCTCGGCTACGACTGGCTGCGCATCGGCGCCTACCTCGACGCGGAACTGCCTCTCGAAGAGGCCCGTGACCTGCTCGCCAGCAATGGCGCCCAGCCCCACCAAGCCGCGTGAGTGCCCGCCGCATCACACCTCTGGAGGACCGACCGATGGCCGACACGATGACGGTGCTGGTGACCGGCGCCAGCGGTTTCGTGGGTGCGGAGGTGACCGCCCGGCTCACCGCCGCGGGCCACACCGTGCTCGCGTTGCTGCACCGCAACGGCGACCTCGTCCGCAACAACGGCAGGAAACTCACCCCGGGGCCCGGCACCCTGACCCGGATCACCGGCGACGTCACCCGCCCTGGCCTCGGACTGACCGACGACGACCGCAGGCTCGTCGCGAGCGCCGACCGGATCGTGCACTGCGCCGCCGTCACCGACTTCGGACTGCCCGAGGACCGGTACGAGAGCATCAACGTCGCCGGCACCCGGCACGTCCTGGACCTCGCCCTGGCCCACCGCACCCCGCTGGTGCATGTCAGCACGGCCTATGTGTGCGGGGAACGCGACGGCATCGCCCTTGAGGACGAACTCGACGTCGGTCAACGTCCTGGTAACGGCTACGAGAAGAGCAAACTGACGGCGGAGACCATGGTCCGCAAGGCCGCCGCGGAGGGCCTGCCGGTGACCGTGGTGCGCCCCAGTATCGTCTCCGGCGCTGCCCGCACCGGCTGCGCCCGTGACTTCAAGACCATCTACCCCGTGCTCAAGGTCATCACCAGGGGTCTGGTGCGCACCATCCCTGGTCACTACGACGCCGCCCTCGACCTGGTACCGGTCGACCACGTCGCCGACCTGGTGACCGAGGCCGCCACCCGTTTCGAGGACGCAGAGGGCCTCACCCTGCACGCCGTCGGCCAGGTGCTGACCCTGAGGGACTTCTCCGACGTCCTCGCCGAGTACCCGTCCTTCCAGGTGGCGAGGTTCGTCCCGCCGTCCGCGTTCTCCGCGTCGGCCCTGTCCGACCGCGAACGCCCCTACTACGACCGTGTCATCTCCCTCTACGACACCTACTTCAGGCGGCGCATCCACTTCGACGACACCCACGCAACCGCCTTCAGCGGCCGTCCCGCATACACGGGCGGGCGGCCCTACCTGCGCCGCCTCCTCGACCACTGCCTCAAGGTCGGCTACCTCGGCGCGCCCCCGCCCAGGGAGCCGGCCGCCGCACCGACCGACGGGAGCACCCAGCGATGAGCCACCCCGACCACTCCGAGCCCGCGCACGGCATTCCGGTCTCGCCGCTGCTCACCTGCCACCCCGAGAAACAGCGGCTGTACGGCGCGGACACCTACTACCAGGAGAGCTACGAACAACTCGCCGCCCTCACCGACGACGTCACCGGCTTCGCCCACCGTCATGCCGCGCTGCTGCTGAAGCCGGACGCGGTGGTGGCCCGCAGGCTGGACGCGGCCGTGGAGTGGCTGACCGGGCAGGGCTTCCGGATCGTCGGCGCGGCGACCACCCGGCTGACCCGGACGATGATCCGTTCCCTGTGGTACTTCCAGTGGAACCTCGCCACCCCCTACCGCAGGCGGCTCGCCGCGCTCTTCCTGGAGGACGCCGACGCCCTCGTCCTGCTCGTCCGTCCCGAGCACGACACCGACATCCCGGCCTCGGTGCACCTCACCAGCCTGAAGGGGCCCACCGACCCCGAGGCCCGGACGCCCGGTCAGCTGCGCCACCTCCTGGGCCGCTACAGCTACCTGCTCAACCTGGTGCACACGCCCGACGAACCCGCCGACGTGCTGCGGGAGCTGGCCGTCCACTTCGACGAGGCCGAGCGTGACCGCCTCTTCCGCTCCGCGCTCGCGGACGAGGACCGTACCGCGCACGCCCTGGAACTCGCCGACCAGCTGTACGCCGCCACCAAGCCCCGTGAACTCGACTTCGAGCCCGCAGTCGAACGGCTGCGTGATGTCATCTCCCGCCATCCCGGCCTCGACCCGGCCGCCACCCCGCGCGAACTCCTGGAATCGGCCTGGTACCACGGGATAGACCTCGACCCGTGGGACACCGTCATCGTCGGTTCCAAGGTTCTCCCCATGCGGGAGCCCGGCCGTCTCCCCGTGCTGGACGGGGCCGGCGTCGACGCATGGCGCAACCACCTGGACGCCGTACGCGGCGCCTCGACCTGAGGAGCGACCCATGCAGTTCGCCCGGACACTTCCGAAGGAGCTGGTGCACCGGGCCGCGATCGCCGAGGTCTTCTTGACCGATGCGGAGCGCCACAGCGACGACGAGGTGCTGCTCGCCGCGCAGCTTCCCCGCCTGCACGCCTTCTACGACGACACCCTCGGACCCCGCACGCACCACGACCCCATGCTGTTGTTCGAGGCGTGCAGACAGGGCATCTTCGTGGTGGCCCACTCGTACCTCGGCGTCCCCCTGGGGCACAAGTTCCTGCTGCGGACCGTCGAGTTCGAGGTGCCCGACCCGGCTGCCCTGACGTCCGGTGACACGCCCACCGAGGCCGTCATCGCCGCCCGTATCGAGCGGCGGATCCGGAGCCGGTCCGGGGTGACGGGGCTGCGGTTGCGCTTCACCGCGACCATCGGGGCACGCGAGGCCATGCTGGCCGGCATCGACTACTCATGGATGCCACCGGAGGACTGGACACGCCTGCGCGCCGGGCAGCGCGAGGCACTCGGCCTGCCCGAACTCCCCGTCGCGCTGCCCGGACCACGCATCGATCCCGCCCTGGTCGGCCGGAGCGACCCGGCCAATGTGGTCATCTCGCCGCTGTGCACCCCGGGCGACGGCATAAGCACGGCACGCCTGGTCGCCGACACCACGCACCCGACCCTGTACGACCACTGGGTCGACCACGTCCCCGGGATGCTGGAGCTGGAAGCCTTCCGGCAACTGGCCGTGAACGCCGCCGTCGCCGCGGGCACGGTGCGCACGGCCACCGCGCTGCCGGTCGGACTGACCGCGAGGTTCAGGTGCTTCGCCGAGATGGACCTGCCCCTGGAGTGCCGGACCGCTCCGGTACTGCCCGGCACCGACATCGAGTGCACCCTGCACCAGCCCGGCGCCCTGGTCGCCGAGGCCGGCATCCGGCTCGCCGACCGGGACACGGCCGACCTGGCGGGCGTCTCCGCGAGTCCGGGGACACACGCGGGCGCCTGAGCTCCGCGACACGACCGACACCGCACGACACATACCCGAACAAGGGGACACCCCTCAGTGACCACCGTCGCCGCGCCCCAAGTGCCCGCCCGGCTGGGCCGCTTCGTGCTGCGCATGTTCCGGCCCCACATCTACGCCACCTATGGACTGCTGTGGGTCCTCGCCCTGGAGGGCTCGGCGGTGGCGCTGACCGGCACGCCCTGGCGGCCGACCGGCGCCACCTGGGTCCGGGTCGTCAGCGTCGTTCTGGCGCTGCTGTTCCTGCGGATGCTGGACGAGCAGAAGGACTTCGAGTACGACCGCGTGCACCACCCGGACCGGCCGCTGGTCACCGGTGCGATCACCGTTGCCGAACTGCGCGGCGCGATGGCCGCCCTCACCGCGGTGCTGGCGGGCCTGAACGCCGCCCTGTCGGCGACCGCCGTCCTGCTGATCCTGGCGGCCCTCGGTTACGGACTCTTCCTTGCCGCCCTGGAACGCCTGTCGACGGCGGTACGCGACCGGCAGCTGCTCAACCTCGCGGTCACCTACCCGGTGCAGGTGCTGCTCGGCGTCTATGTGTACGGCTCGCTGGCCGCGGCCGGGACCATCACCGCCGACTGGCGCGGAGTGGTGCTGCTGGCGCTGTGCGCCTGTGTGTTCCTGCACTTCGAGTTCGCCCGCAAGACGGCCTGGAAGGCGGAGCCGGGCGCCCGCCTGTACTCGGCCGACCTCGGCCCCCGGCGCAGCGCGGCGGTCACCGCGGGACTTGCGGCCGGCGCGGTCGGCTGCCAGGTCGTCCTGTTCGCGCCGGACGGCCCGCTCGGTCTGCTGCCCTGTCTGATGGCGGCCCTGCCCGCCTGGGGCACCCGACGGTTCCTGGCCGCGCGCCACGGCGGCTGGCCGCTCATGACCGCGATGGGCTTCATCGTCGGGACCTACCTCGCCCTGATCGTTCGGGCGGTGCTGGTGCCGTGAGCGCTGAACTTCCCCTGTCCTGTGAGGAGTTGCTGACCACCACGCGTTCCGTGCGCCGGGGCCTGGACCTGGAGCGGACGGTGGACGCGGAGCTGGTCAAGGACTGCCTGCGCATCGCTCTGCAGGCACCCAACGGCAACAACCGGCAGAACTGGCGCTGGATCCTGCTCACCGACCCGCGGGTCCGCGCGGGCGTCGCCGAGGTGTACCGGGCCGCGTTCTACGACCGCAACGCCGCCGCCCTCGAGCGGCTGGACGAGCTGCCCGAGGGAACCCGCTCGGTGCTCGCCGGCGCCCGGGGGCTGGCCGACCGGCTGCACCAGGTGCCCGTCCTGGTCATCCCCTGCCTCGAACTGGCCGACGGACGGCTGCCGGAGGGCAACCAGGCCGGTCTGTGGGCGTCGCTGCTGCCCGCCGCCTGGAGCTATGCGCTGGCCGCACGGAGCCGTGGTCTGGTCACCGCCTGGACGGCGGTCCACCTGGACCGCGAGCAGGAGATGGCCGACCTGCTCGGCCTGCCGCCCACGGTCCGCCAGGGGGCGCTGCTGCCGACGGCGTACCCGCTGCGCACCACCTTCCGGCCGGGGCCACGGCTGCCACTGGAGGACGTCCTGCACCACGACGGCTGGCAGGGCGGCGACCTGACCTGACCGAGAACGGCCGGGGGGCGGGGGGGGGGGGATATGGCGGAGGGGGCCGGGGGGAGGCGGGA
>NZ_JBEOZU010000047.1:24121-76190 GCF_040298185.1 Streptomyces sp. NPDC001634
GCCCTCTGCCATGTCGACATGGCAGAGGGCCCCGGCCGTTCTCGGTCAGCGGTGCGTCACGTGTCGTTCCACTTGAAGAAGCGCAGCGTCAACGCGGTCACCACGGCCGTGAAGGCCAGCATGCCGCCCATGGTCGGCAGGGCCTCCAGCACGCCGCCGCCACGGCTGAGCACCGCCTCGCTGCCCTTCACGAGGTAGCGCAGCGGCATCAGGTACGAGATCGCCTTGACCCAGCCCGGGGCGTTGTCCAGCGAGAAGAAGGACCCGGACAGGAACGACATGGGCAGCACCAGCAGCTGGGCGAGACCGCCGGCGGACTCCTCGGTCTTGGTGACCGAGCCGATGAACAGGCCGAGCGACATCAGCGACAGGGTGCCGCACATCACCAGCGGCACGACCAGCCACCAGTTGCCGGTGAGCTGCAGCCCGAAGTACGGCAGCGTGGCCACCAGCAGGAACAGGGCCGTCTGGGTGAGCGCCATGAGCATGGTCATGGAGATACGGGCGGCCACGACCTCCCAGGCCCGGATCGGCGACAGCCGCATCCGCTGGAGGATTTTCTTGCGACGCAGGGTCACCAGCGTCAGCGAGGTGCTGAACACCGCGCTGGAGGCGATGGCCCATCCCATCAGACCGGGGGTCAGATACTGGATCGGCTTGATCGCCTGGTCCTCGACCTGACTGGCCTTCAGCGTGTACGTGGCCGGCCGGCCCGTCGCGGCCAGGTTCGCCTGCTCCAGCAGCGCGTTGAGCGTCGCGCGGGCGGAGGCGCCCTTGACCGGGTCGGCGGCGCTGTAGCGCAGGACGACCGTGCCGCCCTCCTGCTCGACCAGCGCGTCGAAGTCGCCCTTGCGCACCTTCTCCAGCGCGTCCGACTCGTTGCTCACCTTGGAGATCGCGGCGGCCTTGGACAGCTGCTTCTGCTGGTCCTTGGTGAGCGAGTCGAGCACCCGTACGTCGCCGACCTGGGCCACCTTGATGTGCGAGGTCGCGGTGCTCTTGAACAGCGTGCCGAACAACAGCAGGAACAGGATCGGGAAGATCAGCAGGAAGAAGATCGTGCCCTTGTCCCGCAGCACGCTGAGGATCATCGCCCGGGACAGCTCGCGGACCGGGCTGAGCCGCTCGTCCCCGGCGGAGTCCTTGCGGCCCGAACCGGCCTTCCTGGCGGGCTTCTTCCGCTCGGACGGGCCGGTCCCGGCTGTCTCCGCCGGTGCGGTTCGCGTGGTGGTCTCCTCGATGCTCACGCGCGGTACTCCCGTCCGGTCAGCTGGAGGAAGACGTCCTCCAGGGTGGCTCCGCGTACCTCCAGGCCGCGCAGGGCCCCTTGGTCGGCCAGGATCGAGAGCACCGGCCCCGGAGCGTGGGTGGCGACGCACAAGGAGACTCCGTCGTCCTCCACGGCGGCGCCGTCCACCCCGGCGGACTCCAACAGGTCCCGCAGGGCGTCCGGCTTGAGCAGCCCGGACTCCACGGTCACCCGCACCATGTCGTCCAGCTCGCGGATCAGGGCCGCCGGGGCGCCGGTCTTGAGCACCTTGCCGTGCTCCATGACCGACACCCGGTCACAGAGGATCTCCGCCTCGTCGAGGTAGTGCGTGGTGAGGACCACCGTGCGGCCCTCCTCATTGACGTCGCGCAGCAGGTCCCACAGATTGCGCCGGGCCTGCGGGTCCAGACCGGCGGTGGGCTCGTCCAGGAAGACGATCTCAGGGTCGTGGACGAGACCGCAGGCGATGGACAGCCGCTGCGCCTGGCCGCCGGAGAGCTTGTCCGCCGGCACGTTCCCGAACTCGGTGAGGCCGACCCGCTCCAGCATCGCGTCGGCCTGCCGGGCGCCGACCCGGTAGAAGGAAGCGAACAGCCGGATCGTCTCCCGCGTGGTCAGCTTGTCGAAGAACGAGGACGCCTGGAACTGCACGCCGATCCGGGTCAGCAACTCGTGATTGCGGGGCCAGGGGCTCTTGCCGAACAGCTCGATCCGGCCCTCGTCGGGCTCACGGACGCCCTCCAGAATCTCCAGAGTGGTCGTCTTGCCCGCGCCGTTGGGGCCCAGGATGCCGTAGAACTCGCCCGCTTCGATGTGCAGCGAGACCCCGTCGACGGCCTGGATGTCCCCGTACCGCTTACGGACGCCGTCCGCGACGATCGCCGCCGTCATGACGCCGCCACCCTGACCCTGCGGAGCCGTGTCCCGGCCCCGTCGCACATGAACTGAAGGTCCATCACTCGACTGTCGTCTCTCCGTGATCGGTTGAGGGATCGGGGTCGAGCCGGGGAGTTCCCGGCCTTCCGCCCGCGTCCGACCGCCGGCGGCCGGCAGCGGCCGGACAGGGACGGGAGCATGGGCGCTCTTCGGCGGTACGGAACTCCAGCCCAGCACAGGCGCCATGGCGACGGCCATCGAAGGCGACGAAGACTAGGGAATCGCCCCTACTCCGCTCCGCAGAAAGGGGAATGACTCCGTCCAGTACGGTCACCGACCGTACGTTCACGATAAGAGATCCGCGACGGCTCTCCGCCGCGGCCCGACAGGATCGAGGCCACCACGATGCCCCCCACAGCCCGGGACGAGGCCGTGCACCGCGACGGCGGACACGGCAGGCCCGGGGCCACCCCCCGCCCGACCTCCGCCGACCCTTCGACGGACCAGCCTCCTGCCCTTGCCCTGCTGCCGGTGGCCGCGATCGCCTGCGCCACTGCGGCCCTGCTGCTGCTCACCGCCCCCCGCTTCGGCTACTTCAGCGACGAGTTGTACTTCCTCGCCGCGGGCCGCCGTCCCGCCTGGGGATACGCGGACCAGCCACCGCTGTTACCCCTGCTGGCCCACGCCCTCGACGCCGTCTCCCACGGCTCACTGGTCTGGCTGCGCGCACCGGCCGCGGCCGTCACCGCACTCGGTGTGCTCACCGCCGCACTGACCGCCCGTGAGCTGGGCGGCAGACGGGCCGCCCAGATCGCCACCGCCGGGGCGTACGTCGTCTCACCCGTCATGCTGCAGATGGGCCATCTGCTCATCACCGCCACCCTGGACATCTTCCTGACGACGGTCACCACCTGGCTGCTGGTGCGCTGGGTCCGCACCCGGCGCGACCGGCTGCTGCTGCTCGTCGGACTGACCGCCGCGCTCTCCCTCCAGGTCAAGTTCCTCAGCGCCGGCTTCTGGGCCGTGCTCCTCGTGGCCCTGGTGTTCGCCGGGCCCCGGGACCTGCTGCGGCGCCCCCTGCTGTGGGTGTCGGCGGCGGGCGCCCTGCTCACCGCGGTGCCCGGTCTGCTGTGGCAGGCCCGCAACGGCTGGCCCCAACTGGCCATGACCAAGGTCATCTCCCATGAGGTCGCCACCGAGGAGGGCGGCCGGGTCATGTTTTTGCCCACCGTGCTGTCGGCCTCGGGACTCGTCGGCGCCGTACTCCTGAGCTACGGTCTGTGGCGGCTGCTCACCGCCCGCGAGGCGCGCCCCTACCGGTTCCTCGGACTGACCTTCGCCGGACTGTGCGTCTGTTACCTCGTCGTCCACGGACGGCCCTACTACGTCTCCGGGCTCTTCGCCGTCCTGTGGGCGGCGGGCGCCACGGGGCTGCAGCGGCTGCGCCCCACCCGCCCACGCGCCTGGTCGACAGCCGTGGCGTACGTGCTCTCGGCGGCCCTGGCGGTCCAGGTCCTGCCCGTCTACCCTGTTCACCGGCTGACCAGCCCCTCTGCCGACCGGCTGGCGATGGAGAGCGTGGGCTGGCCCGACCTCGCGACATCGGTGGCCCGTGTCTACAGCGAACTGCCTGCCGACCGGCGCCGCCGGGCCCTGCTGATCACCGACCGGTACGACCAGGCGGGCGCCCTGGACCGGTTCGGCCCGCAGCTCGGCCTGCCGCGGCCCTACAGTGGCCACCGAGGCTACTGGTACCTGGACCGCCCGGCCGACGACACCGCGACAGTTGTCTTCGTCGGTGCCGACGCCCGCTATCTCCGGCAGTTCTTCACCAGCGTGCGCCGGCAGGGCACGGTCACCAACGCCCAGAAGGTCCACAACCTCAACTGGGGCGCCCCTATATGGGTGTGCGAGGGCGAGCGCCGGCCGTGGCGCACTCTCTGGCCCCGCTTCTCCCATCTGAACGCCGACTCGGCGAAGAGGCAGGCCGATCCTCCGAGGCGGTGACAGAGCTGCGGGCCGCCCCTTTCCGGGACGGCCCGCAGCCCGCTCGTGTCGGCGCGATCAGCCCCAGGTCACGGGCAGCGCGTACACGCCGTAGTGCATCGCCTTGTCACGCAGCGGGATCTCCTGCGGCTCGACGGCCAGCCGGAGGTCCGGGAAGCGGTCGAACAGCTTCTGGAAGCCGATGCGCAGGGTCGCCCGGGCCAGGTGCTGCCCCAGGCACTGGTGGATGCCGAAACCGAACGCCAGATGGCGTCGGGAGGGGCGGGTGACGTCGAAGACCTCGGGGTTCTCGAACTGCTCCGGATCCCGGTTGGCGGCCGGCAGCGACAGCACCACGGTCTGCCCGGCCTCGATGGTCCTGCCGCCTACTTCGACCTCTTCCAACGCCACGCGGCTCGCACCCATATGAGATATCGTCAGATACCGCAGCAGCTCCTCCACCGCCCGCTCCATCAGCTCCGGCTGCTTGCGGATCTTCTCCAGCTGCTCCGGATGCTCCAGCAGCGCGAAGGTGCCGAGGCCCAGCATGTTCGGTGTGGTGTCCAGCGCGCCGCCGATGGTGATCCAGGCGATGTTCGCCAGCTCCTCCTCGGTCAGCTCACCGGTCTTCACCAACTTGCCGAGCAGCTTGTCGTTGGGCTCGGCGAACAGGTCCTTGACGACCCGCGCCAGGGTCTGGTCCAGCGCCGTGTTGTGCTCGACGAACTCCTCGAGCGTGTAGTCGATGCGCATGATCGCCGAGAAGTGCCTGTCGAGCTCGGCGATGTCCTCCTCCGGCACGCCCATCACCGAGTGCACCGACCGGTACACGACCTTCTGGACGAACGCCGGCAGCAGGTCCACCGGCGGCTCCAGCCCGGCCATCTCCTCCAGTACGTCGTCGATGATCCCGGCCAGCGTCGGCTCGTACTCCTGGATCTTGCGGACCGTGAAGAAGCCGGTCAGCAGCCGCCGGTAGTGCGTGTGGCCCGGCGCGTCCATCCGTACGAAGGAGCCGGGGCCCGAAGGCTGCGGGTCGTAGCTCTCCACCTCGAACGGCGGCGACGCCACCAGCGCCAGCAGCTCGGCGCGGTGACTGAACCGCGGGTCGGTCATGATCGCCCGCACGTGCTCGTGCCGGGTGACCAGCCAGCCATCGTTGCGGCCCGGCGCGATGTCGAACGTGACCGGACTGATCGGATCTTCCTCGCGCAGTCGGCGGTACTCCGGGTCGGGGTCGAAGGGGCAGGTGCGATCGGTCGGGATCACAGGTGGTTTCGGCTCGTAGGCCATGAATCCTCCGTCTGGTGGGTTCCGTCCGCCGGGTGCGAGGCCCTGTCGTCGAACTCCCGCCTGCCCGGCGACGCCGGGCCCACCCTCCGGGCGGACGACGGGAGTTCGACGACGGGACCTAGGCCCGCCGGACCGTGAGCGGCAGCTGCCGAAGACCGAAGACGTTGACGCGGTTGTCGAAGTAGGACAGCGGACTGCCGCGGTCGACCCGGATGTCGGCGTAGCGGTCGAGCATCAGATTGAGGGCGATCTGACCTTCCATACGGGCCAGCGGGGCGCCCAGGCAGTAGTGGATGCCGTGCCCGAAGGCGAGCTGCTTGGCGTTGGGCCGGCCCGGCAGGAAGCGGTCCGGTTCGGGGAAGACGCGCTCATCGCGATTGGCGGAGAGCAGCCAGAGGTACACCATCGTGTTCTCCGGCACCTTCTCCCCGGCGATCTCCACGGGAGCCGTGGGCACCCGTTCGATCTTCAGGAACGGTGGCCTGCAGCGCAGTACCTCTTCGGTGAACGGCGTGATCTTCGCCCGGTCCGCGCGCAACTCGGCGAGCAGGCCCTCCTCCAGATCCAGCGTCAGCAGCATGTTGCCCAGCAGCACGGCGGTGGTGACATGACCGGCCAGCAGCAGCAGTGCGGCGAAGCTCACCACGTCGTCGTCGTTGAGGCTCTCCCCGTCGACCTCGGCCCGCACCAGCAGACTCATCAGGTCGTCGTGCTCGCGCGCCCGCCGCTCGGCGACGTGCTGCCGTAGATAGGCGTCCAGCTCCTGCACGGTCCTGCCCAGGACCTCGGCGCCCTCGGGTGTCTCCCAGTCCACGGTCAGCAGGTTGTCGGCCCACACCTGGAACAGCGGGCGGTCGGACGGCGGCACGCCGAGCATGGAGGAGATCACGATGACCGGCAGCGGATTGGCGAACGCCTCGACCAGGTCGAAGCGGTCGCTGCCCGCCAGGCCGTCGAGCAGCTCGGTGGCCACCTCGGTGATCCGCGGAGCCAGCTCGTTGATCATCTTGGCGGTGAAGACCTTGCTCACCAGCCGCCGCAGCTTTCCATGCCGGGGCGGGTCCAGCAAAAGCAGCGTTCCGCCGGGCGGCTGCTGCTCGCCGCCCGACAGCCGGCTCACCGTGTCCGAGGAGAAGGCTGCCGGGTCGGCGGTGATCCGCTGGATGTCCTCGTGGCGGAACACGTGGTAGCGACCCGCCGGATCGCGCCACACCGGCTGCTCGTCACGCATCCGTCGCAGCCAGGCCAGCAGGGTCGCACCGCCGTCAAGACCCACTTCGGGCGGCGCGGAGACCTCAGGGCCGTCAGGAGCGGGCACGGCTGTCATCGGGAACCCCTCTCGTAGGGCAGGCCGCACAGGAGGCGGGCCGGGAGCGGCCCCAGCGCAGCACGCCCGGCGAAGCCAAGGCCAGAAAACCCGGGCAACTCTAGGGATTTGCCGGTGCCGGAGGCCGCGGGCCCGGCCCGGCGGGCAACTAGGGGATTTTTCAGAGTCGGAGGTCAAGCCGCCGTGGACGGCGCGGGCGCCCCCAGACTTGGCCGGGTTCGAGGTGTACGAGGAGCCATGCCGAGCGCGTGGGTGTCCGAGCCTGAGGAGATCCGGTGTTGTCTACCGTTCCGAGCGCAGCGGGCCTGCCGCCGGTCATGTCCGCCATGGTGCGCGACTGGAGCCTGGGGGCCGAGCTGTGAGCGAAGACCGCCTGCGGGACTACCTGAAACGGGTCACCGCCGACCTGCACCGCACCACCACCCGTCTGCGCGAGTTGGAGACCAAGGACCGCGAACCCATCGCGATCGTCTCCATGGCCTGCCGCTACCCGGGTGGTGTCCGCACCCCCGAGGACCTGTGGCGGCTCGTCGCCGACGGCACCGACGCCATCACCCCCTTCCCGGAGGACCGTGGCTGGGACGTCGACTCCCTGTACCACCCGGACCCGGAGCACCCGGGGACCTGCTACACCCGGGAGGGCGGCTTCCTGCACGACGCCGCCGACTTCGATCCCGACTTCTTCGGCATGTCCCCGCGCGAGGCCCTCGGCACCGACCCGCAGCAGCGGCTCCTCCTGGAGATCTCCTGGGAGGCGCTGGAGCGGGCCGGCCTGGACCCGGGGTCCCTCCGCGGCAGCCCCACCGGTGTCTTCGTCGGCGTCATGTACAACGACTACGGCTCCCGCTTCGACGTGCCGCCGCCCGGCCTGGAGGGCTTCATCGGCAACGGCAGCGCGGGCAGCATCGCCTCCGGCCGCGTCGCCTACACCCTGGGCCTGGAGGGCCCCGCGGTCACGGTCGACACGGCCTGCTCCTCCTCCCTCGTCGCCCTGCACCTGGCCTGCCGGGCCCTGCGCGCCGGAGAGTGCTCGCTGGCGCTGGCGGGCGGTGTCGCCGTCATGTCGACCCCGGTCACCTTCACCGAGTTCAGCCGTCAGCGCGGACTGTCGCCCGACGGCCGCTGCAAGTCCTTCGCGGACGCCGCGGACGGCACCGGGTGGGGTGAGGGCGCGGGTCTGCTCCTGCTCGAGCGGCTGTCGGACGCCCGCCGCAACGGTCACCGGGTGCTGGCCGTGGTGGCCGGTTCGGCGGTCAACCAGGACGGTGCCAGCAGCGGCCTGACCGCGCCCAACGGCCCCTCGCAGCAGCGGGTGATCCGGGCGGCGCTGGCGAGTGCCGGGCTGCCCGCCGCCGACGTGGACGCGGTGGAGGCACATGGCACCGGCACCACGCTGGGCGACCCGATCGAGGCGCAGGCACTGCTGGCGACGTATGGGCGTGACCGTGAACGGCCGCTGTGGCTGGGCTCGTTGAAGTCCAACATCGGCCACACACAGGCGGCTGCCGGTGTGGGCGGTGTGATCAAGATGGTGATGGCGATGCGACACGGGGTGCTGCCGCGCACCTTGCACGTCGACGCGCCGTCCTCCCACGTCGACTGGTCCGCGGGCCGGGTGAGCCTGCTGACCGACCCCCAGGACTGGCCGAGCACGGAAGAGCACCCGCGGCGTGTGGGCGTCTCCGCCTTCGGCGTCAGCGGCACCAATGCGCATGTGATTCTGGAGGAGGCCGAGGCGGTCGAGGAGGCTGCTGAGACCACGGAGCCGGGTGCCGGCGGGTTTGTGCTGTGGCCGCTGTCGGCTCGGGGAGAGGGCGCTCTGCGGGCGCAGGCGGCTCGGTTGCTGGAGTACTTCGATGCTGCGGTCGGGTCTCCGGTTGACGTCGGCCTGTCGCTTGCGGTGACGCGGTCGGCGTTCGAGGACCGCGCTGTTGTCGTGGGTTCCGGTGCGGAGGAACTGAGGTCCGGGCTCGCGGCGTTGGCGGCGGGCGGGACCGATGCGCGGGTCGTGCGGGGTACGGCGGCACGTGGGCGTACGGGGTTCCTGTTCGCCGGTCAGGGCTCCCAACGGCTCGGTATGGGGCGGGAGTTGTATGACACATACCCCGTCTTCGCCGAGGCGTTCGACGCGGTGGATGCGGAACTGCCGTTCCCTCTCCGGGAGGTTGTCTTCGGGGACGACGCCGAGCTTCTGAACCGGACCGAGTTCGCGCAGCCTGCTCTCTTCGCCCTTGAGGTGTCGCTGTTCCGGCTGCTGGAATCGTGGGGTGTGCGACCGGACGTGCTCGCCGGTCACTCCATCGGTGAGATCGCCGCGGCGCATGTGGCCGGTGTGTGGTCGCTGTCGGATGCGTGCCGTCTGGTTGTGGCGCGTGGCCGGTTGATGCAGGCGCTTCCGGCGGGCGGGGCGATGGTCGCGCTCCAGGCCGCCGAGGACGAGGTCCAGCCGCTCCTCAATGACGCGGTGGGTATCGCCGCGGTCAACGGTCCCCGGTCGGTGGTGATCGCCGGTGGGGCCGATGCCGTGGAGGAGATCGCCGCGCACTTCCGTGGCGAGGGCCGCAAGACCACGGCCCTGCGGGTCAGTCACGCCTTCCACTCACCGCTGATGGAGCCGATGCTCGACGACTTCCGCAAGGTCGCGCAGGAGTTGTCGTACGGGCGACCGAAGTTGCCCCTGGTCTCCACGGTCACCGGCGAGGCCGCGAGCGTGGACGAGTTGATGTCGCCGGAGTACTGGGTGCAGCACGTGCGCCGCACCGTCCGGTACGCCGATGCCGTACGCACCCTCGCGCAGAGCAGGGCGACCCGGTTCGTCGAACTCGGGCCCGACGGCACTCTCACCGCTCTCGCCCGCACCCTGCTCGACGACGACCGGCACATGGTGGTGCCCGCACTGCGCAAGGAGGGGCCGGAGGCGGGCAGTCTGCTCGGGGCCGTCGGTGCGCTCCACGCGCACGGGCACAGTCCGGACTGGTCCGCACTGTTCCCCGGCGCACGGAACGTCGAACTGCCCACCTACGCCTTCCAGCAGCGCCGCTTCTGGCTCGACCCGATTCCCGGCAGCGGGCGGCGCGGCGGGGGGCATCCGCTGCTCGGCTCCTCGGTGACCCTGGCGGACTCCTCCGCCGTACTGTCCACGACCGTCCTCTCCACCCGCATCCACCCCTGGCTGGCCGATCACGCCGTGGCGGGCACCGCCGTGCTGCCCTCGGCGGCGTACATCGACTTCGCCCTGCACCTCGGTGGCCGGGTCGGCTGCCACCACGTCGTCGAACTCGGCCAGGAGCAGCCGCTCGTCCTCGACGGTCATGAGCCGGTCGACATCCAGGTCGTGCTCGACGGACCGGGGGAGGACGGCATCAGGCCCTTCGCCTGCTACTCCCGGCCGGCCACTGCCACCTCCGCCGACGACGGTGAGGCCGACCGGCTCTGGACGTGCAACGCCCGTGGTGCTCTGGCACCGGCCGGTGCGGAGCCGGGGCTGTCCGCCCAGGACGAACCGGTTGGTGCGTGGCCACCGCCGGGTGCCCAGGCCCTCGACGCCGACGAAGTCGACGAGATCTACGGGAGTTTGCGGGAGCAGGGGCTGGACCACGGCCCCGCCTTCCGCGGACTGACCGCCGTGTGGCGGGCCGGGGACGAGGTGTACGCCGAGGTCGCCGTGCCGGAGGAGTTCCGGGCGGACGCCCTGCGGGTCGCACTGCACCCGGCGCTGCTGGACGCGGCCCTGCACGCGGCCCCCGCGCTCGGGCACCCCGGCGGATTCGCCGTGAACTGGCGGGACTGCACCCTGAATGCGTCCTCCGCGGAGGTGCTGAGGGTCCGGCTGCGGTCCCTGCCCGACGGCGCGCTGCGACTGGACCTCACCGACGAGTCCGGTGCCCCGGTCGCCGCCGTGGGTGCTGTCGCCCTCACTCCGGCCGGCGAGCTGTCCCTGCCCGCCGTGTCCCGGGCCGATGACGACCTGTTCGCCGTCGAATGGGCCGAGCTGCCCGCCGCAGCACGGCCCGCGCACCGGCCTGTGGTGGCCGTCGTGGGCACCGGACCGGCCCCGGCGGACGCCGACCGGTACCCGGACCTGGATGCATTCGGCACCGCTCTCGGCGACTCCGGCGTCGCCGTGCCGGACCTGGTCCTCGTGTCCTGGCAGAGCGACGGGGCGGAACTGCCCGCCGCCGTACACGAGTCGGCCTCCGCGGCCCTGGAGGTGCTGCAGCGCTGGCCGGCCGAGGAGCGGACGGCCGACGCCCGGCTGGTCGTGGTCACGCGGAACGCGGTGTCCGTCCGCCCCGGCGAGCCGGTCGCCGACCTCGCCGCGGCCGCCCTGCGCGGTCTGGTGCGCTCGGCGCAGTCGGAGAACCCCGGGCGCCTTCTGCTCGTGGACATCGACACGGACACCGGCGCAGAGGCCGGCACCGATGCCGAGGCCCTTCTCGCCGCCGTCGTCGACGCGGTGCAGGGCGGGGAGACGGAGATAGCCCTGCGGGACGGGCGCACGTACGCCGCCCGTCTGACCCGGCACCACCCGGTCGGCGCCGCCACGCCGGCCCTCGATCCGGAACGGACCGTGCTGATCACCGGGGCCGGCGGCACCGTCGCCGCCGCCGTCGCTCGGCACCTGGTCACCACGCACGGAGTACGCCATCTGCTCCTCGCGAGTCGCCGCGGCCCCGACGCTCCCGGCGCCGGTGAACTGCGCGCCGAGCTGGAACAGGCCGGTGCCCGGGTGACGATCGCCGCCTGCGATGTGGCCGACCCCGCCGCGCTGACCGCACTGCTGGCCGCCGTACCGCACGAGCATCCGCTCGGCGCCGTCTTCCACGCTGCGGGGCTCATCGACGACGGGGTGATCCCCGCGCTGACCCCCGAGCGGCTGTCGGCCGTGCTGCGGCCCAAGGTGGACGCCGCCGTCCATCTGGAGCGGCTGACCCGGGACCAGGACCTGTCGGCGTTGGTGTTCTTCTCGTCCGCCGCCGCCACCTTCGGCGGTCCGGGTCAGGGCAACTACGCCGCCGCCAACACCTTCCTGGAGGCGCTGGCGGTCACTTTGCGGGCGCAGGGCCGGCCCGCGCTCGCGCTCGGCTGGGGTCTGTGGGCCGAGGACAGCGGTATGACGGCCGGGCTCGGCGAGGCCGACCGCACCCGGATGGCCCGCGCGGGCATCGCGCCGCTGCCCACCGCGGACGCCCTGAACCTGCTCGACCTCGGACTGGCGCAGGACCGCGCGGTACTGCTGCCCGTCCGGCTCGACCTGGCGGCGGCTCGCGCCGCGACCAGCCCCACCCCGGCCCTGCTGCGCGACCCCGCCGCCACGCGCCGGGTCGCGGGGGCCGGCCGGTCCGGCGGGCGACTGGCCCGTACCCTCGCCGCGCTGCCGGAGTCCGAGCGGCCCGCCGCCGTGCTCCGCCTGCTCCAGACGGAGATCGCCACCGTCCTCGGCCACGCCGCGGACGCCCCGGCCGCCGACCCCGAACGCGCCTTCCGTGACCTGGGCTTCGACTCGCTGACCGCCGTCGACCTGCGCAACGCGCTGGAACGCCGGACGGGTCTCAGGCTTGCGCCCACCGTTGCCTTCGACCACCCCACCCCGGCCGCGCTCGCCGCCCATCTCCTGCGTTCCCTGCCGGCCGGTGACCGGCCCGCCCGGGCCACCACCGCCCCGGCCCGCACCGCGCACTCCGGCGCGGACGAACCCATCGCCATCGTCGGCATGGCCTGCCGGCTCCCCGGCGGAGCCGACACCCCCGAGCGGCTGTGGGACCTGCTCGCCTCCGGCGACGACGGTCTGACCGGCTTCCCCGACGATCGCGGCTGGGACCTCACGTCCCTGTACCACCCGGACCCCGACCACGAGGGCACCAGCTACACACGCACCGGCGGCTTCCTGACCGGAGTCGACCGGTTCGACCCCGCGTTCTTCGGTATCTCGCCGCGCGAGGCGCTGGCAATGGACCCGCAGCAGCGGCTGCTCCTCGAGGTGTGCTGGGAGGCCGTGGAGCGTGCGGGCGTCGACCCGCGTACGCTGCGGGGCTCCCGCACGGGCGTCTTCGCCGGCACCAACGGCCAGGACTACCCGGCCCTGTTGCGTACCTCCGCCGAGGACGTCGACGGCTACCTCGGCACCGGCAACGCCGCCAGCGTCGTCTCCGGCCGCATCTCCTACACCCTCGGTCTGGAGGGGCCCGCCGTCACCGTCGACACCGCCTGCTCGTCGTCCCTGGTCGCCCTGCACTGGGCGGCGCGGGCGCTGCGCGCGGGCGAGTGCGACCTGGCCCTCGCGGGCGGCGTCACCGTGATGTCGACGCCGGCGGCGTTCCTCGAGTTCAGCCGCCAGCGGGGCCTCGCCCCGGACGGGCGCTGCAAGGCGTACGCGGACGACGCGGACGGTACCGGTTGGGGCGAGGGCGCCGGGATGCTGTTGGTGGAGCGGCTGTCCGACGCCCGCCGCAACGGACACCGGGTGCTCGCCGTGGTCCGCGGCAGCGCCGTCAACTCCGACGGCGCCAGCAACGGTCTGACCGCGCCCAACGGCCCCTCCCAGGAACGTGTGATCCGGGCCGCGCTGGACGACGCCGGGCTCACCGCGGCCGACGTCGACGCCGTCGAGGGACATGGCACCGGCACTGTCCTCGGCGACCCCATCGAGGCGCAGGCGCTCCTCGCCACCTACGGCCAGGACCGCGAACGGCCGCTGTGGCTGGGGTCGGTGAAGTCCAACATCGGTCACACCCAGGCCGCCGCGGGAGTCGCCGGCATCATCAAGACGGTGCTCGCATTGCGCCACGGCGAGCTGCCCCGCACCCTGCACGCCGACCGGCCCTCCACCCATGTCGACTGGACCTCGGGTGCCGTACGCCTGCTGACCGAGACCCAGCCGTGGCCGCAGGACGAGGGCCGTCGGCGGCGCGCGGGAGTCTCCTCCTTCGGCTTCAGCGGCACCAACGCCCATGTGATCCTGGAGGAGGCCCCGCCGACCCCGGAAGCGGCCCCGGCCGCCTCCGGTCAGCCCGCAAAACATGCCGCGACCGCCTGGCCGCTGTCCGCCCGTACCCCCGAGGCGCTGCGCGCCCAGGCCGAAAGACTGCTCGACCACGCCGTCCGGCACCCCGAGCTGTCCGCCGCCGACCTCGGCCACTCCCTGGCGACCACCCGCGCCGCCTTCGAACACCGCGCCGTACTCCTCGGCAGCGGACGCGACGACCTGCTCGCCGAACTGGCCCGGCTCGCCTCGGGCGACCTGCGACCCGACGAGATCGGCGCCGCCGCCCGTGGCGGGCGCACGGCCTTCCTGTTCACCGGTCAGGGCGCCCAACGCCCCGGCATGGGAGGCGAGTTGTACGCGGCCTTCCCGGCCTTCGCCGACGCGTTCGACGAGGTGTGCGCCCACTTCGGCGCCGGAGTCCTCGATATCTCGCTCCGCCAGGCCGTCCTCGGCGACGCCGGACGACTGCTCGACCGTACCGGGTACGCCCAACCGGCCCTGTTCGCGCTGGAAGTGGCCCTGTACCGGCTCGTCCGGAGCCTCGGCGTGACCCCCGACCATCTGCTCGGCCACTCCATTGGCTCCCTCGCCGCCGTGCACGCCGCCGGAGTCCTCTCCCTCGCCGACGCCTGCGCCCTGGTCGCGGCCCGCGGCAAGCTGATGGACGCCCTCCCCGACGGTGGCGCCATGGTCGCGCTCCAGGCCACCGAGGAGGAGGTGCTGCCGCTCCTGGACAGCCAGGAGCACCTGGTGGGCGTGGCCGCCGTCAACGGCCCCCGGTCGTTGGTGGTCTCCGGCGAGGAGGCCGCCGTCCTCGCTCTCGCCGCCCGCATCGAGGGTCTCGGCCGGCGCACCAAACGCCTGTGCGTCAGCCACGCCTTCCACTCGCCGCTGATGGAACCCATGCTCGGCGACTTCCGCCAGGTCGCCGCCACGCTGGAGTACCACGAGCCCCGCATCCCCATGGTGTCCGACGTCACGGGCCGGCCCGCCACCGGCGACGAACTCGCCTCCCCCGACTACTGGGTGCGGCATGTGCGCCAGGCCGTCCGCTTCCACGACGGCGTACGCACACTGGAGGACCTCGGCGTACGCCGCTACCTGGAGATCGGCCCCGACGGCACGCTGACCGCACTGACCGCCGACGCCCTCGCCGCCCCCGCCGACGCCGCCACGATCGCGCTGCTGCGTCCCGGACAGGAGGAGCCCGGCAGCCTGCTCGCCGGACTGGCCCGCGCCCACGCGTATGGCGTCGACGTCGACTGGAGCGCCGCCACCGGGGGCTCCGGCACGGTCGTCGACCTGCCCACCTACCCCTTCCAGCGTCAACGCTACTGGCCCGCCGCCGGAGGCCGGAGCGCGGGCGACCTGGCCGCGGCGGGCCTTGCCGACGCCGGACACCCGCTGCTCGGCGCACGCGTCGACCTCGCGGACGCCGACGGACACGTCTTCACCAGCCGGCTTTCCGTGGCGGACCAGCCGTGGCTGGCCGACCACGCCGTCGGCGGCACAACCGTCCTGCCCGGCACCGCCTACCTCGACCTGGCGCTGCTCGCCGGCGAGCGCGCGGGCTGCGACCGGGTGGCTGAACTGACCCTGGTGGAGCCGCTGTTGCTCGCCGCCGGGCAGGCCGTCACGCTGCAACTGCGGCTCGGCGCGCCCGACGCCCAGGGCAGCCGCCCACTCGGCGTGCACTCGCGTGCCGCCGACGCCGCGCCCGACCGGCCCTGGACCCTGCACGCCGACGCCATCCTCGCCTCCGCCACCGCCCGCCCGGAGCCCGATGGCTCCGCGCTCGCCGCCTGGCCGCCCGCGGACGCCGAGGAACTGCCCGTCGACGACACCTACGACCGCCTCGCCGCGGCCGGATTCGGCTACGGGCCCGTCTTCCAGGGGCTGCGCGCCGCCTGGCGGCTCGACGGCGACGTGTACGCCGAGATCGAGCTCCCTGAGCAGGCACACGCCGACGCCGCCCACTACGGCCTGCATCCCGCCCTGCTGGACGCCGCCCTGCACGCCACCGCCTTCCTGTCCATGGACGGCTCCGCGCCCGGCCGGCTGCCGTTCTCCTGGCGGGACGTGACCCTGCACGCCACCGGCGCCACCGCCGTACGCGTCCGGCTCGCCCTGCGCGGCGACGATGCCGTCACCCTCGACGTCGCCGACACGACCGGACGGCCCGTCGCCTCCATCGGTTCCCTCACCCTGCGCGAGATCGACCCCGAGCGGCTGCGCGCACGGCCCGACCGGGGCGCGGGCGACCTGTTCCGGCTGGACTGGCAGCCACAGCCGGCCACCGACGGCCCCTCCGTCGACCAGCCGGACACGGACACGCTCACGGTCCTGGGAGACGCGGCGGGGCGGGAGTTCGCGGCACAACTCGCCGCCGTCGGCGTGACCGCAGACCTCACCGAGGCCACCGATCTCGCCGCCCTCGCGGCGGGAGCGGGGGAGACCGGGGCGTCCGCGCCGGGCACCGTCCTCGCGGTCGTACCCGACGACAACGGTCTCCTCGACCAGGCAGGTCACTCGGCGGCCCAGCACGCGCTCACCCTCGTACGGCAGCTGCTCGGCGAGCGGCGCCTGGACGCGACCCGGCTGGTGCTGGTGACCCGGGAGGCGTTCGTGCCGGACGGACCCGCCGGACCCGGACTGCGTCACCCCGCCGCGGCGGCGGCCTGGGGCCTGGTCCGCTCTGCCCAGTCCGAACACCCCGGCCGGTTCCTCCTCGTCGACACCGACAGCGCCGCCGCCTCACTGGCCGCACTGCCCTCCGCACTCGGCCGCGGCGATTCCCAACTCGCCCTGCACGAAGGCTCCGTGCACCTGCCGCGCATCGCCCGCACCGACCCGGACGCCGCGCTGCGCATCCCGCACCCCACGGCCGGGACGGCCTGGCGGCTGGACATGGTCCGCAAGGGCACCCTCGACGGCCTGGAACTCGTCGCCGCTCCCGACGCCGAACGCGCCCTCGCCGACGGCGAGATACGCATCGCCGTCCGCGCGGCCGGCGTCAACTTCCGTGACGTGCTCAACGCACTCGGCATGTACCCCGGCCCGGCCCGCGACTTCGGCCTGGAGGGCGCCGGCGTGATCACCGAGATCGGCCCCGGTGTGACCGGTTTCGCCGTCGGAGACAGCGTCATGGGCATGTTCCCCGCCGCCTACGGGCCCGTCGCGGTGGCCGACGCCCGCACCGTCGCCCGTATCCCGGACGGCTGGACGTTCGCCCAGGCGGCGACCGTGCCGATCGTCTTCCTCACCGCGTACTACGCGCTCGTCGACCTCGGCGGCATCACCGCGGGACAGTCCGTCCTCGTCCATGCGGCGGCCGGCGGCGTCGGCATGGCCGCCACCCAGCTCGCCCGCCATCTGGGCGCCGAGGTGTACGGCACCGCGGGACCCGGTAAGTGGGACACCCTGCGCGCGGCCGGACTGGACGGCGCACACATCGCCTCATCCCGCGACCTGTCCTTCGAGGACGCCTTCCGCGACGCGACCGGCGGCCACGGTGTCGACCTGGTCCTGGACTCCCTGGCCGGGGAGTTCGTCGACGCCTCCCTGCGGCTGCTGCCCCGCGGCGGACACTTCTTGGAGATGGGCAAGACCGACGTCCGCGACCCCGAGGACGTCGCCGCCCGCCACCCCGGCGTCCGCTACCGGGCGTTCGACCTCATCGAGGCCGGACCCGACCGCATCGGCGAGATGCTTACCGCCCTCGTCGATCTCTTCGAGACCGGGGTGCTCACCCCGCTGCCGGTCACCCCGTGGGACGTACGCCGCGCCCCGGAGGCCTTCCGGTACATGTCGCAGGCCCGCCACACCGGCAAGGTCGTGCTCACCGTCCCGGCGCCGCTGGACCCGGACGGCACCGTCCTGATCACCGGCGGCACCGGCGGCCTGGGCGCCCTGCTCGCCCGCCACCTGGTCACCGAGCACGGTGTACGTCATCTGCTGCTCGCCTCACGCCGCGGTCCGGCCGCTCCCGACGCGGCGCAACTCGCCACCGAACTGGAGGAGTTGGGTGCCGAGGTACGCATCCAGGCCGCCGATATCGCGGACCGCGACCAGGCCGCCGCACTCCTCGCCTCCATACCCGCCGGGCAACCGCTGACCGCCGTCGTCCACGCCGCCGGCGTCCTCGACGACACGGTCGTGGACCAGCTCAGCCCCGAGCGGCTGGACGCCGTCCTGCGCCCCAAGCTGGATGCGGCGGCCCATCTGCACGACCTCACCCGCCCCCTCGACCTGACCGCCTTCGTCACGTTCTCGTCCGTCGCCGGCACCCTGGGCGCCCCCGGACAGGGCAACTACGCCGCGGCCAACGCCTTCCTCGACGCACTCGCCGGGCACCGGAGGGCCCTGGGCCTGCCCGCCCTGTCGCTGCCCTGGGGACCCTGGTCCCAGGCCACCGGAATGACCAGCGGCCTCACCGACGCCGACATCCGCCGCATGGAACGCGCCGGACTGCCGCCGCTCACCCCGAAGGAGGGCCTGGCCCTGTTCACCGAGGCCCTGGAGCAGCCGGCGGCCGTACAGCTGCCCCTGGCGGTGGACACCTCCCGCCTCGGCGCCGACGGCCCCGTACCCCCGCTGCTGGCCGGCCTGGCCCGCGCCCGCCGCACCGTCGTGGAACGGAAACTGGCCGACCGGGCGGGCGACAGCGCGGACCTCGCCGCCGAACTGGCCCGGCTCGGCGAGGCCGACCGGCAACGCAGGCTCGTCGAGGAGGTCTGCCGCCAGGTCGCCGCCGTCCTCGGGCACGCCTCCGCGGCCCGGCTCGACCCCGACCAGTCCTTCAAGGAGCTCGGTTTCGACTCGCTCACCGCCGTCGAACTGCGCAACCGGATGAACGCCGCCACCGGAGTACTGCTGCCCGCCACGCTGGTCTTCGACTACCCGACCCCCGCCGTGCTCGCCGACCACCTGTGCCGGGAGCACTTCGCCGGTGCGACGGACGCCGGCCCGGCGGCACGGGCCGGGGACAGCGGTGGCGCGGGCGAACCCGACGAGGCCACCATCCGCAAGCTCCTGACGTCCATCCCCATCACCAAATTCCGCGAGTCGGGGCTGCTGGACGCGTTGATGGACCTGGCGCCGGCCGCGGTCCCCGCCGCCCGCGACGGCCAGGGCTCGACCACGGACGACGGCGCCGACGTGGACGTCGACGAGATGGACGTGGACGACCTGGTCCGGATGGCCCTGGGCGCCGACGACTGAGCGTCCTGGCCCCCTCCTTATCAACCCGTCCAGCCCGTCCGGCCCCTTGTCCGCATGTTGTCTGCATCGAAGCGCGAAGTGTGGAGCTGAGCATGTCCTCCGAAAAAGTCGTCGAAGCCCTCCGTGCCTCGCTCCGGGAGAACGAACGGCTGCGCAAGCACAACCAGCAGTTGCAGGAGGCGATGACCGAGCCGGTCGCCATCGTCGCCATGGCCTGCCGCTGGCCGGGCGGAGCCGACACCCCCGAGGACTTCTGGCGACTCCTGGCCGACGGCACGGACGCCATGACGGACTTCCCGGCCGACCGCGGCTGGGACCTCGACGCACTGTTCCAGCAGGACGGCACCGGCGGAGGCAGCGCCGCCACCCAGGGCGGCTTCGTCCACGCGGCCGACCGCTTCGACGCCGACTTCTTCGGCATCTCGCCCCGCGAGGCCCTGGCCATGGACCCGCAGCAGCGGCTGCTGCTGGAGGTCGCCTGGGAGACCGTGGAACGCGCGGGCATCGCCCCCGCTGCCCTGCGCGGCAGCAGCACAGGGGTCTTCGTCGGGTGCAGCAACCAGGAGTACGGCTCGGGGCTGCGCGAGATTCCCGAGGGCGTCGAGGGCCACATCCTCACCGGAAACACCGGCAGCGTTGTCTCCGGCCGTGTCGCCTACACCCTGGGTCTGGAAGGCCCGGCGGTCACGGTCGACACAGCCTGCTCCTCGTCGCTGGTCGCGCTGCACCTGGCCGCACACGCCCTGCGGGCCGGTGAGTGCTCGCTGGCGCTGGCGGGCGGTGTCGCCGTGATGTCGACCCCGGGTGCCTTCGTCGAGTTCAGCCGCCAGGGCGGTATGGCCACCGACGGCCGCTGCAAGCCGTTCGCGGATGCCGCGGACGGTACCGGGTGGGGCGAGGGGGCCGGCCTGCTCCTGCTGGAACGGCTGTCGGACGCCCGCCGCAACGGTCACCGGGTGCTCGCCGTCATCCGGGGCAGCGCGGTCAACCAGGACGGTGCGTCGAACGGTCTGACCGCGCCCAACGGTCCCTCGCAGCAGCGGGTGATCCGCGCGGCGCTGGCGAGCGCGGGCCTGTCCTCCGCGGACGTGGACGCGGTGGAGGCGCATGGCACGGGCACGACGTTGGGCGACCCGATCGAGGCCCAGGCGCTGCTTGCCACGTACGGGCGCGACCGTGAACGGCCTTTGTGGCTGGGCTCCGTGAAGTCCAACATCGGGCACACACAGGCCGCGGCCGGTGTCGCCGGCGTCATGAAGATGGTGCTGGCCATGCGGCACGGTCTGCTGCCGCGCACCCTCCACGTGGACGCGCCGTCCACCCACGTCGACTGGTCGGCGGGCGAGGTGAGCCTGCTGAACGAACCGCAGGACTGGCCACGTGCCGACGACCGCCCGCGCCGGGCGGGTGTGTCGTCCTTCGGCATCTCCGGCACCAACGCGCACGTGATCCTCGAGGAGCCCGAGGCGGTCGAGGAGGCTCCCGAGGCCACGGAGCCGGGTGCCGGCGGGTTTGCGCTGTGGCCGGTGTCGGCGCGCGGGGAGGGTGCCCTTCAGGCCCAGGCCTCGAGGCTGCTGGAGATCGTGGACGGTTCGGCCGGTTCTCCCGCCGATGTGGGGTTGTCGTTGGCGGTGACGCGGTCGCCGTTCGAGGACCGCGCCGTCGTCGTGGGTTCCGGTTTCGAAGAACTGCGGTCGGGGCTCAAGGCGTTGGCGTCCGGCGAGGCGCACGCACGAGTCGTACGCGGAACGGCGGCGCGGGGGCGCACGGCGTTCCTGTTCGCCGGTCAGGGCTCCCAACGACTGGGCATGGGCCGGGAGCTGTACGAGACGTACCCCGTGTTCGCCGAGGCCTTCGACGCCGTGGACGCGGAGCTGCCGTTCGGTCTGCGGGACGTGGTGTTCGGTGCGGACGCGGACCGGCTGAATCGTACGGAGTACGCGCAGCCTGCTCTCTTCGCTCTGGAGGTGGCGCTGTTCCGGCTGCTGGAGTCGTGGGGTGTGCGCCCGGATGTCCTTGCAGGGCATTCGATCGGCGAGATGGCCGCGGCACATGTGGCGGGTGTGTGGTCCCTGGCGGACGCCTGCCGCCTGGTGGTCGCGCGGGGACGGCTGATGCAGGCGCTGCCCGAAGGCGGTGCGATGGTCGCACTCCAGGTCACCGAGGAGGAGCTGCTGCCCCTGCTCGACGACCGGGTGGGCATCGCCGCGGTCAACGGCCCGCAGTCCGTGGTCATCGCCGGAGCCTGCGAGGCCGTTGACGAGGTCGCCGCGCACTTCCGTGCCCAGGATCGCAAGACCACGGCCCTGCGGGTGAGCCATGCCTTCCACTCCCCGTTGATGGAGCCGATGCTGGCCGAATTCCGGTCGGTCGCCGAGGAGTTGTCGTACGAGCTGCCGCAACTTCCCCTTGTCTCCACGGTGACCGGCGAGGCGGCAAGCGTGGACGAGCTGACGTCGCCGGAGTACTGGGTGCAGCACGTGCGCCGCACCGTCCGCTTCGCCGACGCCGTCCGCACCCTCGCGGACCACAACGTCACCCGCTACCTCGAACTCGGACCCGACGGCACGCTCTCCGCCCTCGCCCAGGCGGCCCTGCCCTCCAAGGAGGAGGACCCGGAGCCGGCCGAGGTGCGGCACGTGGTGGTGCCCGCCCTGCGCAAGGAGGGGCCGGAGGCGGGCAGTCTGCTCGGGGCCGTCGGCGCGCTCCACGCGCACGGGCACAGCCCGGACTGGTCCGCACTGTTCCCCGGCGCACGGAACGTCGAACTGCCCACCTATGCTTTCCAGCGGGCCCGGTACTGGCTGGCCGACGCCGCGTCCGACGCGGAGGACGGCCAGTCGGCGGAGGCCGTCGACTCGGCGTTCTGGTCGGCCGTCCACAGGGGTGACGTCCGCGACCTGGCCGAGCGGCTGGCGCTCGACCCCGACGTCCTGGCACCCGTGCTGCCCGCCCTGACGGCCTGGCACCACAACAGCAGGCAGCGGGCCACCGCCGAGTCCTGGCAGCACCGGGAGCTCTGGACACCGCTGCAGTCCCCGACGGGCTCCCCGGCGGGGCTCTGGCTCGTGCCCTACTGCGGGGACGACCCGCACGCCGCCGAGACGGCCATGGCCGTGGTGGAGGCGTTCTCCGCCGCCGGGGCGGAAGCGAGCCCCCTCCCCGTGGCCGCCGACACGGACCGCGTTCGGTTCGCCGCCGCCCTGACCGACGCCGCCGCACACCGCGGCGGCACGGTCCAGCTGCTGTCGCTGCTCGCCCTGACCGAGACACCCCACCCGGACCACGCCGACGTCCCCTTGGGTCTGCACCTCAACACGCTGCTGGTGCAGGTGCTGGCCGAGTCCGGCACCCAGGCACGGCTGTGGGCGGCCACACAGTCGGCGGTGTCCGTCGGCGCCGCCGACCGGCTGACCCGGCCACTGCAGGCCACCACCTGGGGCCTGGGCCGCACCGTGGCCGTCGAACACTCCGACCTGTGGGCCGGCCTCGTCGATCTGCCGCAGCGGCCGGACCGGCGCGCGCTGGCCCGGCTCACGGCGCTCGTCGCGCAGCCCGGCGACGACAACGAGCTGGCGGTACGGGACTCCGCCGTCTTCGCCCGCCGACTGACCCGCATCACCCGCGGCGACGACGACCGTTCCGGACCGCGGCTCACCGGAACGACGTTGATCACCGGCGGCACCGGAGTCATCGGCGCCCATGTCGCCCGCCGACTCGCCAGAGAAGGCGCCGAGCACCTGCTGCTCGTCAGCCGGCGCGGACCCGAGGCACCCGGTGCCGACGAACTGCGCCGCGAACTCGAGGAGACGGGCACCCGGATCACCTTCGCCGCCTGCGACCCCGCCGACCGGACCGCGCTGGACGCCCTGCTCGCCACCGTGCCCGCCGACCGGCCGCTGACCACGGTGCTGCACGCCGCGGGCACCCTCGACGACGCGCCCCTGACCGCGATGGACCCCGAGCGCTACGCCACCGTCCTGCGCGCCAAGCTCAGGGCGGCCATCAACCTGGACGAGGCCACCCGGCAGCTGGACACACCCCTCACGGCATTCGTGCTGTTCTCGTCGATCGCCGGCGCGCTCGGCTCGGCGGGCCAGGCCGGATACGCGGCCGGCAACGCCTTCCTCGACGCCCTCGCCCGGCAGCGGCGCGCCGCCGGACTGGCGGCCACCTCCATCGCCTGGGGGCCCTGGGCGGGCGGCGGCATGGCCGACGACCCCGCCGTACTGACCCGGCTGCGGCGCGGCGGCCTGACCCCGATGGAGGTCGAACCGGCGCTCACCGCCCTGGACAGCCTGCTCGCCCACGACGATGCCTGGGCGCTGGTCGCCGACGTCGACTGGGCCAGAATCGCCGCCGGGCGGCTCGGTCTGCCGGGCGGCGCGCTGCTGAGCCGTATCCCAGAGGCCGCCCGCGGCCTGGCGGAGGCCGGCGACCAATCGGCAGGGCGGGGTGGCCGGCTGCGCGCCGAACTCGCCCCGCTGGGCGCGACCGAGCGCCGTCAGGCACTGCTCAAGCTGGTGCGGCACAGCGCCGCCACCGCGCTCGGCCATCCGACACCGGAGAGCATCCAGCCGACGCGGGCCTTCCAGGACTGCGGCTTCGACTCGCTCACCGCCGTGGAACTGCGCAACCTGCTGGCCACCAGCACCGGCCTCACGCTGCCGACGACCCTGGTCTTCGACCACCCGACGCCCCTCGCCCTCGCCGACCACCTGCTGCACGAACTCGACGACGGCACCCTGCCGGCCGGCCACCTGACCAACACCGCGGACCCGGTCCCGGCGGGCGGCAGCGGCGCCGGCAACGACGAACCGATCGCCATCGTCGCGATGGCCTGCCGGCTTCCGGGCCGGATCACCTCGCCCGAGGAGCTGTGGGATCTCCTGGCCGATGGCGGCGACGCCATCGCCTCTTTCCCGACCGACCGCGGCTGGGACCTCGACGCGCTGTACGACCCCGACTCGCTGCGGCCCGGCACCAGTTATGTCAACGAGGGCGGCTTCCTGTCCGACGCCGACGCCTTCGACGCCGCGTTCTTCGGCATCTCGCCGCGCGAGGCGGTCGCCATCGACCCGCAGCAGCGACTGCTGCTGGAGGTCTCCTGGGAGACCGTCGAGCGGGCCGGTCTCGATCCGCGCTCCCTGCGGGGCAGCCGCACCGGCCTGTTCGTCGGCTGCGGACACCAGGGCTACGGCGCCACGCTCACCGAGGTCCCGGACGACGTACGCGGCCATCTGCTCACCGGCAGCGCGGCGAGCCTGGCATCCGGCCGGGTGTCGTACGCGCTCGGACTGGAGGGCCCCGCGGTCACACTCGACACGGCGTGTTCGTCGTCGTTGGTTGCGTTGCATCTGGCGGTCCAGGCACTCCGTAGTGGTGAGTGTGATCTGGCGTTGGCCGGTGGTGTGACGGTGATGTCGACGCCGGGTGTGTTTGTGGAGTTCTCGCGGCAGCGGGGGCTTGCGGTGGATGGGCGGTGCAAGGCGTTCTCGGATGACGCGGATGGTACGGGGTGGTCCGAGGGTGTGGGCATGCTGCTGGTGGAGCGGCTGTCGGATGCCCGGCGTAACGGTCATCGGGTGCTGGCGGTGGTGCGGGGCAGTGCGGTCAATCAGGACGGTGCGTCGAATGGTCTGACGGCGCCGAACGGTCCTTCGCAGCAGCGGGTGATCCGTGCGGCGCTGGCTGGTGCGGGGTTGTCGCCGGCGGATGTGGACGCGGTCGAGGCGCACGGCACGGGCACGACGCTGGGTGATCCGATCGAGGCGCAGGCGTTGCTGGCCACGTACGGGCAGAACCGTGAACACCCGCTGTGGCTGGGTTCGGTGAAGTCGAACATCGGGCACACCCAGGCCGCCGCCGGTGTGGCGGGTGTGATCAAGATGGTGCTGGCGATGCGGCATGGGGTGCTGCCGCGCACCCTGCATGCGGACGAGCCGTCGTCGCACGTCGACTGGTCGGCGGGCGACGTACGGCTGCTGACGCAGGCGCGGGAGTGGCCGGGGCAGGAGGACCGGCCGCGCCGCGCCGCCGTCTCCGCCTTCGGGCTCAGCGGTACCAATGCCCACGTCGTACTGGAGGAGGCACTCCCCGCCGACGCTCCGGAACCCCCGGCCGCTCCGCAGCCGCCGGCGGCCATGGTGCCCTGGCTGGTCTCCGGCCGCAGCGACGAGGCACTGCGCGCCCAGGCCGCCCGGCTGGCCGGGCACATCGAGGCCCACCCCGAGCTGAGCCCGGCCGTGGTCGGACACGCGCTCGCCGCCTCCCGGTCCGCCTTTGAGCACCGCGCTGCCGTCGTCGGCGAGGACCGCGACGATCTCCTCGCCGCGCTCAAGGCAGTCGGCCGCGGCGAACCCACGCCCGCCGCGGCCGTGGGCACGGCCGACTCCGAAGGGGGCCTCGCCTTCCTCTTCGCGGGACAGGGCTCCCAGCGGCTCGGCATGGGCCGCGAACTCTACGAGACCTTCGAGGTGTTCGCGGAGGCGTTCGACGGCGTCTGCGCCCACCTGGACAACGAACTCGGCCACTCGCTGCGGGAGATCGTGTTCGGTGACGACGAAGTCGCCCTGAACCGGACCGAGTTCACCCAGCCGGCCCTGTTCGCCTTCGAGGTGTCGTTGTTCCGGCTGCTGGAGTCGTGGGGCGTCCGGCCGGACGTGCTCGCCGGGCACTCCATCGGTGAACTGGCGGCGGCCTACGTCGCGGGCGTGTGGTCCCTGGAGGACGCCTGCCGGCTGGTCGCCGCTCGCGGCCGGCTGATGCAGGCGCTGCCCGAGGGCGGTGCCATGGTCGCGGTGCAGGCGTCCGAGGAGGAGGTGCTGCCGCTGCTGGCCGGGTGGGAGGCCGAGGTCGGGATCGCCGCGGTCAACGGGCCGCAGTCCGTCGTGGTCTCCGGCACCGAGGACGGCGTCTCACGGATCGCCGGGCACTTCGGGGCCGCCGGACGCCGGACCACCAGGCTGCGGGTCAGCCACGCCTTCCACTCGCCGCTGATGGAACCGATGCTGCGGGAATTCCTGCACGTCGCCGAGAGCCTCACCTACCACCGTCCGCAGATCCCCATCGTCTCCGACGTCACCGGTACCCTTGCCGACCCCGGCGAACTGTGCGCGGCCGGCTACTGGACGGCTCACGTCAGGCAGCCCGTGCGCTTCGCCGACGATGTGCGCCGCCTGAGGGAGCATGGCGTCACCCGTTACCTCGAACTGGGCGCCGACGGCACCCTCACGGCGCTCGCCCGTACCTGCCTCGCCGGCGACCCGGCCGCCGGACCCGGCCCGCTGCTCGTCCCCCTGCTGCGCAAGGACCGCCCCGAGCTCACCGGCGTGTACGGCGCGCTCGCCCAACTGCACGTCAACGGCGTCGATGTCGACTGGATGCAGGCGTTCGGCGCCGTCCCCACCACACCGGCGGCGGACCTGCCGACCTATGCCTTCCAGCACAAACGCTACTGGCTCGATCACGGCACCGCGGCCGCCGTCAGGGTCGGCGAATCCGCCAGGACCGCGGCCGACACCGCCGACGACCGTTTCTGGGAGGCCGTCGAATGCGAGGACCTCGACGCGCTGACGCAGACCCTGGGCCTGGCGGCCGAGCAGATCGGCGCGGTCGTACCGGCGCTGGCCTCATGGCGTAAGCGGCAGCAGCAACAGACCGCCGTCGACGCCCTGTACTACCAGGTGGTGTGGAAGCCCGCCGCGACCGAACCTGCCGTCACCGCCCCGGACTTCACCGACCGCCGCTGGCTGCTGGTCCTTCCCGGCGACCCGGACGGCGACGACCCGACGGTCGCCACCCTGACCGCGGCCCTCGGCGGCCCGGACCGCGTCGCCACCGTCGAGGTCCCCGGCAGCGCCCGTACGAACCGTGCCGTACTCGCCGACCGGCTGCGCGAGGCGACGCAGGGGAACCCCGTCGAAGGCGTGCTCGCCCTCGCCGGACTCGCCGGAGCCGACGACGACGGCCTGCCGCTCGGCCCCGCCGCGGTGGCCGCGGTCATCCAGGCGCTCGGGGATGCGGGTGTGGGGGGCCGGTTGTGGGTGTTGACGCGGGGTGGTGTGTCGGTGGGCCGTTCGGACGGTCCTGTCGATCCGGTGCAGGGTGCGGTGTGGGGTCTGGGCCGGGTGGCGGCGCTGGAGTACCCGGACCGCTGGGGTGGTCTGATCGATCTGCCCGAGGTGCTGGACCGCCGCGCCACCACCCGCCTCCTGGGCGTACTCCTCGGCGGCGGTACGGAGGACCAGGTGGCCGTCCGGCCGTCCGGCGTTCTCGGCCGCCGGCTGGAACGCATCCCCACCGCCGAGGAGGGGACCGACTGGCGTCCGCGGGGGACGGTGCTGGTCACGGGTGGTACGGGTGCGTTGGGTGCTCGTGTGGCGCGGTGGGCGGCGGCGGAGGGTGCTCGGCATCTGGTGTTGGTCAGCCGTCGGGGCCCGGAAGCTCCGGGTGCCGCGGAACTGCGGGACGAGCTCCTGGGTCTGGGTGTGCACGTGACGGTGGTCGCGTGTGATGTGGCGGATGGCGACGCGCTGGCGGAGTTGCTGGCGGCGCATCCGGTGGATGCGGTGGTGCACACGGCGGGTGTGCTGGACGACGGTGTGATCGACGCGCTGACTCCGGAGCGGTTCGCGACGGTGTTGCGGACGAAGGCACTGGGCGCGCTGCACCTGGACGAACTCACCCGCGACCGCGACCTGGACGCCTTCGTCCTCTTCTCGTCGGTCTCCGGCATCCTCGGCACCTCTGGTCAGGGCAACTACGCGGCGGCCAACGCTTTCCTCGACGCGCTCGCCGACCGGCGCCGCGCGGCCGGGCTGCCGGCCACGTCGATCGGGTGGGGGCCGTGGGCCGACGGCGGCATGGCCGACGAGGAGGTCGTGGCCTGGCGCATGCACCGCGGTGGCGTGCTGCCACTGCAACCCGCTCTCGGCGTACTCGCCCTGCGCCGCGCCATCGGCGCACCCCGGCCGGCCGTCATGGTCGCGGACATCCACTGGGGCGAATTCGCACCGCCCTTCACCATGACGCGCCCGAGCCCGCTGATCGAGTCGCTGCCCGAGGCACGCGCGGCCGTCGAGGGCGCCGGAGCCGCCTCCGAGCGGTTCGGCCGTGGCGACGGCTCCGGCCTGCGCGGCCAGCTCACCGGGCTCACCCCCGCGGAACAGGAACGCGTCCTCCTCGAAGTCGTCCGCCTGTGCGCCGCCGGCGTGCTCGGCTACTCGGGCGCCTCCGCCGTTCCCGCCGAGCGTGCCTTCCGCGATCTGGGTGTCGACTCCCTCACCGCGGTCGAGTTGCGCGGCACCCTCGCGATGGCGACCGGCGTGGCACTCGCCGCGACGGTGGTGTTCGACTATCCGACGCCGGTGTCGTTGGCGCGGTATCTGCGGGAGCAGTTGCTCGGTGATGTGTCCGAGGCGGTGCCCGCGGTGGTGGGTCCGGTGAGTGCGGGTGTCGTGGACGATCCGGTGGTGATCGTCGGGATGGCCTGCCGGTTCCCGGGTGGTGTGCGGGATCCGGAGGGGTTGTGGCGGCTGCTGTCCGAGGGCGGGGACGCGGTGGGTGCCTTCCCGGCGGACCGCGGCTGGAACCTCAACACCCTGTACGACCCGGACTCCGGGCGGCGGGGCACCAGTTACGTGGACGTCGGCGCCTTCCTTGATGGTGTGGATCGTTTCGATGCGGGTTTCTTCGGGATGAGTCCGCGGGAGGCGTTGGCGACGGATCCGCAGCAGCGGTTGTTGCTGGAGACGTCGTGGGAGGCGTTGGAGCGGGCGGGTATGGCGCCGGCTTCGCTGCGGGGCAGCCGGACGGGTGTCTTCGCGGGGACGAACGGTCAGGATTACACGGGTCTGTTGCTGGCCTCGGGTGAGGACTTCGAGGGGCATGTGGGCACGGGCAACGCGGCGTCGGTGTTGTCGGGCCGGGTGTCGTATGTGCTGGGTCTTGAGGGGCCTGCGGTGACGGTGGACACGGCGTGTTCGTCGTCGTTGGTTGCGTTGCATCTGGCGGTGCAGGCGTTGCGCAGTGGTGAGTGTGATCTGGCGTTGGCCGGTGGTGTGACGGTGATGTCGACGCCGGGTGCGTTTGTGGAGTTCTCGCGGCAGCGGGGGCTTGCGGCGGATGGCCGGTGCAAGGCGTTCTCCGACGATGCCGACGGCACCGGGTGGGGTGAGGGTGTCGGTGTGCTGGTCGTGGAGCGGCTGTCGGATGCCCGCCGTAACGGTCATCGGGTGCTGGCGGTGGTGCGGGGGAGCGCGGTCAACCAGGACGGTGCGTCGAATGGTCTGACGGCGCCGAACGGTCCGTCGCAGCAGCGGGTGATCCGGGCGGCGCTGGCCGGTGCGGGGCTCAAGCCCTCCGACGTGGACGCGGTCGAGGCACACGGCACGGGTACCGCGTTGGGTGATCCGATCGAGGCGCAGGCGCTGCTGGCCACGTACGGCCAGGACCGTGAACAACCCCTGTGGCTGGGTTCGGTGAAGTCGAACATCGGGCACACCCAGGCCGCCGCCGGTGTCGCCGGTGTCATCAAGATGGTGCTGGCCATGCGACACGGGGTACTGCCGCGCACCCTGCATGTGGACGAGCCGTCGTCACGCGTGGACTGGTCGGCCGGTTCCGTGGAGGTGCTGACCGAGAATCGCGTCTGGCCCGAGGCGGGGCGCGTGCGCCGGGCGGGTGTGTCGGCGTTCGGTGTCTCCGGCACCAACGCGCACGTCATCCTGGAGCAGCCCGTCTCCGAGGGGGCTCCGGCTTCTCCCGGGGCCGATCCGCTGTCGTCCCTCGTCCCGTGGGTGGTGTCGGCGCGCAGCCGTGACGCGTTGCGGGCGCAGGCCGGACGGCTGGCGGAGTACGTGAGCGGCGACGCGACGCCGGGCGCCGCGGAGGTCGCTGGATCCCTGGTGCGGTCGCGGTCGGTGTTCGAGCACCGTGCGGTGGTGTGGGGTGCGGACCGTGAGGAATTGCTGCGCGGACTCGAGGCCGTGGCGGCGGGTGAACCGGCCGCCGCCGGTGCGGTGACCGGCGAGGTGGGCGAAGGGGGGCGTACGGCCTTCCTGTTCGCGGGTCAGGGCTCACAACATCTTGGTATGGGCCGGGAGTTGTACGAGGAGTACCCGGTCTTCGCGGACGCGTTCGATGCCGTGTGCGCGCATCTGGACCTGGAGCTGGAACTACCGCTGCGGGAGGTCGTGTTCGGCCAGGACGCGGAACGCCTGAACCGGACCGAGTACGCGCAGCCCGCCCTCTTCGCCCTCGAAGTGGCCCTGTTCCGGCTGCTGGAGTCCTGGAGCGTCGGCCCGGACGTGCTGGCCGGTCACTCCATCGGTGAGCTGGCCGCCGCCCATGTCGCCGGGGTGTGGTCCCTGGCGGACGCCTGCCGTCTGGTGGTGGCGCGGGGCCGGTTGATGCAGGCGCTGCCCGAGGGCGGTGCGATGGTCGCGCTCCAGGCCACCGAGGAGGAGGTGCTGCCCCTGCTCGACGACCAGCGGGTGGGCATCGCGGCGGTCAACGGGCCGCAGTCGGTGGTGATCTCGGGTGCGGCCGGCGCCGTCGAGGAGGTGGCCGCCCACTTCCGCTCCCAGGACCGCAAGGCCACGGCCCTGCGGGTGAGCCATGCCTTCCACTCGCCGCTGATGCGACCGATGCTCGCCGACTTCCGCAAGGTGGCCGAGAGCCTTTCGTACGAGCACCCGCGGCTGCCCATCGTATCGACCGTCACCGGGGAGGCCGCCACCGCCGAGGAGCTGACGTCGCCGGACTACTGGGTGCAGCATGTCCGCGCGACGGTGCGCTTCGCCGACGCCGTACGCGTCCTGGACGGGCAGAACGACGTCCGCCGCTTCGTCGAACTCGGTCCGGAGGGCACGCTCACCGCCCTTGCGCAGTCAGCCCTGGACGGTGGGAGCAGGGTCGACCGTGACCCGCCCGTACTCGTCGCCGCTCTGCGCAAGGACCGGTCCGAGGCGAGGTCGGTCCTGTCCGCGATGGCCGGCGTTTTCGTGTCCGGCGGTGCCGTCGACTGGTCGTCGATGGTCGATGCCGACGTCCCCGGGGCCGTCGAACTGCCCACGTACGCCTTCCAGCACCAGCGGTACTGGCCCACGGCCGCCGGTACACAGGCATCCAGCGGCACGGGTGGCGAGATCGACGCCCGTTTCTGGGAGGCCGTCGAGCGGGAGGACCTGGAGGCCCTGGCCGGGGCGCTGGAGCTGGAGGAGGACGTGGTGGGGGCGGTGTTGCCCGCGCTGACCTCCTGGCGGCGGCAGAGCGTGGAACATGCCGAGGTGGACGGTTACCGGTACCGGGTGCAGTGGGCTCCGATGGCCGGAATCCCGCGCGGAGCCACACTGGCGGGCCGCTGGCTGGCGGTCGTACCGGACGGCCTTGAGGCCGACACCTGGGCCGTCTCGGTACGGGAAGCCCTCACGGCCGCGGGTGCCGAGGTCGAGTGGTGGACGTGCGACCCACGCGCGGACCGCGTACGGCTCGCGGCGCTGCTGGAGGACATGGCACCGGTCGCGGGTGTGGTGTCCTTGCTCGCTCTCTCCGATGACGTGTCCGAGGACGGTGTGCCGGTGGGCGTGTCCGGTTCCGTGGCGTTGGTGCAGGCCCTCGGCGACGCCGGTGTGACGGCTCCGCTGTGGGTGCTGACCCGGGGTGCCGTGTCGGTCGGGCGGTCGGACACGGCCGTCGATCCGGTCCGGAACGCGGTCTGGGGCCTCGGTCGTGTGGCCGCCCTGGAGGCACCCGGCCGATGGGGAGGTCTGATCGACCTCCCGGCCGCCCTGGAGGGCACCACCGGGAACGCGCTGGCGGCTGTTCTGGCCGGTGTGGGGAATGAGGATCAGGTCGCGGTGCGGGCGTCCGGTGTGTTCGGGCGTCGGCTGGTGCGGGTGACCCCGGGCGACAGCGCAGGCGGGGAGAAGGTTTGGCGTCCGCGGGGCACCGTGCTGATCACGGGTGGTACGGGTGCGTTGGGTGCTCGTGTGGCGCGTTGGGCGGCGGCGGAGGGTGCCGGACATCTGGTGCTGGTCAGCCGTCGGGGTCTGCAAGCTCCGGGCGCCACGGAGCTGCGCGACGAACTCGCCGCCTGTGGGGTGCCGGTGAGCGTGGTCGCCTGTGATGTGGCTGATCGTGCCGCGGTGGAGGAACTGCTGGGCCAGTACGCGGTCGACGCCGTCGTGCATGCGGCCGGCGCGGTGGTGAACCTGCCGCTGGACGAGGTGTCGCCGGAGGATCTGACCGCCGTGTGGGCGGGCAAGGTGGCCGGTGCCGTGCATCTGGACGCGGTGCTGGGTGAGCGCCCGCTGGATGCCTTCGTGGTGTTCTCCTCCATCGCCGGTGTGTGGGGCAGTGGCGGCCAGGCCGGTTACGCGGCGGCCAACGCCTTCCTCGACGGGTTGGTTGAGGCGCGCCGCGCGCGGGGGCTGGCCGGGACGTCGGTGGCGTGGGGCCCGTGGGCCGACAGTGGGATGGCGGCCGGTGCGGAGGCAGCCGAGGCGCTGCGCAGGCGTGGCCTGCCCGCCCTGGAGCCGGACCGCGCGGTACGGGCGCTGGGCCGGGTCGTTCCGGGCGGGGATGCGGTGGCGGTCGTCGCGGATGTGGACTGGGCACGGTTCACCCCTGCGTACACGAGCGTCCGTCCCAGCGCCCTGCTCGCCGACCTTCCCGAAGTACGTGCGGCCCTCATCGCCACCCCGGGAACATCCGGGCAACCGGCGGGCGAACAGGAGTCCGGGCTGCGGCAGAAGCTCGGCGGTCAGTCGGCGGACGAACGTCGGCAGGCGCTGCTCGACCTGGTGCGAAGGCGTGCCGCCGAGGTACTGGGCCATGGCGACACCGGGGTCGTAGGGGCCGGCCAGGCCTTCCGGGAGCTCGGCGTCGACTCACTGACCGCCGTCGAGCTGCGCAACCGGCTCGCCGCCGAGACGGGTCTGAAGCTGCCCAGCACCCTGGTCTTCGACTACCCGACGCCACGCCATCTCGCGGCCTTCCTCGACGACGAGCTGTTCGGCGAGGAAGACGCCGACGACGCCGTCGCGGAAACCGCCCTGGTCGCCGAGCTGGACCGGCTGGCCTCCACGATTTCAAGGCTTTCCCCAGATAACAGCGCCAGGACTCTCGCGAAGGCACGACTGCGCAGCATGCTGACCGAGCTGGGTGATCAGAGCGAGGGCGATCCCAAGGCCTCCGTCTCCCAGCAGCTCGAGGCGGCCTCGGACGACGAGATCTTCGACTTCATCAACCGGGAACTCGGCCGGTCCTGAGCGCCCGCGTCACAGCAGGCCGAAACGTTCCTACCGCTACAACGTATGGGGCAAGTTCCAATGGCGAATGAAGACAAGCTCCGGGACTACCTCAAGTGGGTCACCGCCGACCTGGCCGAGACGCGTCGACGGCTCCAGGAACTGGAGTCCCGCGGGGACGAGCCCATCGCGATCGTCGGGATGAGCTGCCGGTTCCCCGGCGGGGTGCGGTCCCCCGAGGACTACTGGCAGCTCCTGGCCGACGGTGTCGATGCCATCTCCGAGTGGCCCACGGACCGTGGGTGGGACGCGGAGGCGCTCTACGACCCCGACTCCCGGCGCGTGGACGGCAGTTACGCCCGCGAGGGCGGATTCGTCCACGACGCGGGCGACTTCGACCCGGCGTTCTTCGGTATCTCGCCCCGTGAGGCCGTGGCGATGGACCCGCAGCAGCGGCTGCTGCTGGAGGCGTCCTGGGAGGCGTTCGAGCACGCTGGCATCGACCCGGAGTCGGCGCGGGGCGGGCGCGCCGGCGTCTTCGTGGGATGCAGCAACCAGGAGTACGGCGCTGGTCTGGGAGACATCCCCGATGACGTACGCGGCCACCTGCTGACCGGCAACTCCACTTCCGTGGTCTCCGGCCGCGTCTCGTACGTGCTGGGTCTTGAGGGGCCTGCGGTGACGGTGGACACGGCGTGTTCGTCGTCGTTGGTGGCGTTGCATCTGGCGGTCCAGGCACTCCGTAGTGGTGAGTGTGATCTGGCGTTGGCCGGTGGTGTGACGGTGATGTCGACGCCGGGTGTGTTCGTGGAGTTCTCGCGGCAGCGGGGGCTTGCGGTGGATGGCCGGTGCAAGGCGTTCTCGGATGACGCGGATGGTACGGGTTGGTCCGAGGGTGTGGGCATGCTGCTGGTGGAGCGGCTGGCGGATGCCCGGCGTCTTGGTCATCGGGTGCTGGCGGTGGTGCGGGGCAGTGCGGTCAATCAGGACGGTGCGTCGAATGGTCTGACGGCGCCGAACGGTCCCTCGCAGCAGCGGGTGATTCGTGCGGCGTTGGCGGGTGCGGGGTTGTCTGCGGCGGATGTGGATGCGGTGGAGGCGCATGGCACGGGTACCGCGTTGGGTGATCCGATCGAGGCGCAGGCACTGATTGCGGCTTATGGGCAGAACCGTGAACGGCCTTTGTGGCTGGGGTCGGTGAAGTCGAACATCGGGCACACTCAGGCGGCTGCGGGTGTGGCGGGTGTGATCAAGATGGTGCTGGCGATGCAGCACGGGGTGCTGCCGCGCACCCTTCACGTGGATGAGCCGTCGTCGCATGTGGACTGGTCGGCGGGTTCTGTGGAGCTGCTGACGCGGGAGCAGGAGTGGCCGGAGCAGGAGGACCGGCCGCGCCGCGCCGCCGTCTCCGCATTCGGCGTGAGCGGCACCAACGCCCACGCGGTCCTCGAAGAGGCGCCCCGCGAGGAACTGCCCGAAACCCCCGAGGCAACCACCGACGGCGACTCCGCCCCCGCCATGTCCCCGGCGTTGCCGCAGAAGGCACCTCGGGTGCTGCCCTGGGTGCTGTCGGCCCGTACCGCGGAGGCCCTGCCCGCGCAGGCCGGACGGCTCCTCGCGCACCTACGGGAGCACCCCGGCGCCACCCCGCTCGACATCGCCTGGTCGCTTGCCGCGCACCGGTCGGCCCTGCCGTACCGGGCCGCCGTCATCGGCACCGGTCACACCGAACTCGTCGATGTGCTCGCGGCGTTCGCCAACGGAGACCGCACCGACGGCATCGTGACCGGCATCGCCCAGCCGGACGGCCGCACCGCCTTCCTGTTCGCGGGGCAGGGTTCTCAACGCCTCCGCATGGGCCGCGAGTTGTACGAGGAGTACCCGGTCTTCGCGGATGCCTTCGATGCCGTAAGCGCGCATATGGACCCGGAGCTCGAACTGCCGCTGCGGGACGTCGTCTTCGGCGAGGACGCGGACCTGCTGAACCGGACGGAGTACGCCCAGCCCGCGCTGTTCGCGCTGGAGGTGGCGCTGTTCCGGCTGCTGGAGTCGTGGGGTGTGCGCCCGGATGTGCTGGCGGGTCACTCGATCGGTGAGCTGGCCGCCGCGCATGTTGCCGGGGTGTGGTCGCTGGGGGATGCGTGCCGGCTGGTGGCCGCGCGTGGCCGGTTGATGCAGGCGCTGCCCGCGGGCGGGGCGATGGTCGCGCTCCAGGCTGCCGAGGACGAGGTGCTGCCGCTGCTGTCCGGTCGGGAGGCCGAGGTCGGCATCGCCGCCGTCAACGGGCCGCAGTCGGTGGTGATTTCGGGTGCGGCCGAAGCGGTCGAGGAGATCGCGGACGGTTTCCGTGCGCAGGACCGCAAGGTGACGTCCCTACGAGTCAGCCATGCCTTCCACTCGCCGCTGATGGAACCGATGCTGGCGCAGTTCCGGCAGGTCGCCGAGAGCCTTGAGTACGCGGACCCGGCCTTCCCGATCGTCTCCACCGTCACCGGTACGACCGCGACCGCCGAGGAACTGCGCTCCCCGGAGTACTGGGTGCGGCACGTCCGCCGGACGGTCCGCTTCGCCGACGGCGTGTCCGCCCTCGCCGCGCGCGGCGTCACCCGCTATCTCGAACTCGGGCCCGACGGCACCCTCACCGCTCTGGCCCAGGCCTGCCCGGAGACGGTCGCCGCGGCCGACACCGTCGGCAGCGACGGCATCCTGTTCACTGCGACCCTGCGCAAGGACCGCAGCGAGCCGGTCAGCGCCCTCACGGCCCTGACCCGCCTGCACACCCATGGCGCCACCATCGCCTGGGAAACCGTGCTCCCCGGCGGCTGCCGGGCGGACCTGCCCACGTACGCCTTCCAGCACCAGCGCTACTGGCTGGCGGACCAGAGCCGCCCCGGCACCGGCAGCGGAGGCATCAACGGCGAGCAGCAGTCCGCCGATGCCGTCGAGAACGAGTTCTGGGACGCCGTCGAGCGCGGCGACCTCGGCTCGCTGGCCGGGTCGCTCGGCCTCGCCGAGGAGTCCCTCAACGGTCTCGTACCCGCCCTCTCGTCCTGGCGGCGTCGTCGCCAGGAACGTTCCCGGGCCGACCGGTGGTTGTACCGGGCGCAGTGGAAGCCGCTCGAGCCGTCGTCCGCCACCGTTCTCTCCGGCCGTTGGCTCCTGCTCCTCCCCGAAGGCGCGACACAGGACGCCGGCACGGACGCCGTCACGGCGGAACTCGCCGCGCGCGGCGCCGAACCCGTGATCGTCGAGCTCCCCGGTTCACCGGAACGAGCCTCCCTCGCAGCACAGTTGGAAACAGCCGCTGCCTCCGACGACGTCTCCGGTGTCGTCCTCGCCACCGGCACCACGGATGACGTGACGCAGACGTGCGCCGCGGTGGCCGCGGTCATCCAGGCGCTCGGGGATGCGGGTGTGGGGGGCCGGTTGTGGGTGTTGACGCGGGGTGGTGTGTCGGTGGGCCGTTCGGACGGTCCTGTGGATCCGGTGCAGGGTGCGGTGTGGGGTCTGGGCCGGGTGGCGGCGCTGGAGTACCCGGACCGTTGGGGTGGTCTGATCGATCTGCCCGAGGTCCTCGACCGCCGCGCAACGCAGAGGCTTGCCGTGGTCCTGGCCGACGGAACCGCCGACGAGGACCAGGTCGCCCTGCGGGCATCGGGAGTCTTCGGGCGCCGGCTGGCCCGGGTGACCCCGAACGGGACTGGCGGTGAGGCCAAAGGCAGCGGTTGGCGGCCGCGGGGAACGGTGCTGGTCACGGGCGGTACGGGCGCGTTGGGTGCCCGTGTGGCGCGGTGGGCGGCGGCGGAGGGCGCCCGGCATCTGCTGCTGGTCAGCCGCCGGGGCCCGGAAGCTCCGGGTGCCGCGGAACTGCGGGACGAGCTCCTGGGTCTGGGCGTGCACGTGACGGTGGTCGCGTGTGATGTGGCGGATGGCGACGCGCTGGCGGAGCTGCTGGCGGCGCATCCGGTGGATGCGGTGGTGCACACGGCGGGTGTGCTGGACGACGGTGTGATCGACGCGCTGACTCCGGAGCGGTTCGCGACGGTGTTGCGGACGAAGGCACTGGGCGCGCTGCACCTCGACGAACTCACCCGCGACCGCGACCTGGACGCCTTCGTCCTCTTCTCCTCCTTCGCGGGAAGCATCGGAGCGGCCGGCCAGGCCAACTACGCCGCGGCCAACGCTTTCCTCGACGCGCTCGCCGACCGGCGCCGCACGGCCGGGCTGCCCGCCACGTCGATCGCGTGGGGCCCCTGGGCCGACGCCGGCATGGCCGAGGACGCCGGATCCACCTCGCGCATGCGCCGCGGCGGGGTGCTCCCGCTGGACGCGGGGACCGCCACGAAGGTCCTCACACGCGCGGTGGCCGCCGACACGCCGGCCGTGATCGTCGCCGACCTCAACTGGTCGGACTTCGCACCGGCCTTCACCATGACGCGTCCGAGCCCGCTGATCGGATCGCTGCCGGAGGCACGCGCTGCGGTCGAGGGCGCCGCGGCCACCTCCGAGCGCATCGGATCCGACGACCGTGCCGGGCTGCTCGGCCGACTGACCGGGCTCACCCCCGCCGAACGGGACCGCGTCCTGCTGGAGACGGTGCAGTCCTGCGCCGCCGCCGTCCTCGGCTACCCCAACCCCGAAGCTGTCGCCGCCGAGCGCGCCTTCCGTGACCTGGGCATCGACTCTCTCACCGCGGTCGAACTCCGCAACGGCCTGGCGGCGCTGACGGGTGTCTCGGGTCTCGCCGCGACGCTGGTGTTCGATTATCCGACGCCGGTGTCGTTGGCGCGGTATCTGCGGGAGCAGTTGCTGGGCGGTGTGGCCGAGGTGGAGGCGTCGGTGGCAGGGCCCGCGCCTGTGGGGGGTGTGGACGATCCGGTGGTGATCGTCGGGATGGCGTGCCGGTTCCCGGGTGGTGTGCGGGATCCGGAAGGGTTGTGGCGGCTGTTGTCGGCGGGTGGGGACGCTGTGGGCGCGTTCCCGGCCGACCGGGGCTGGGACCTCACCACCCTCTACGACCCGGACGGTGAGCGCCCCGGAACCACGCTGGTCAACGTCGGCGCCTTCCTTGATGGTGTGGATCGTTTCGATGCGGGTTTCTTCGGGATGAGTCCGCGGGAGGCGTTGGCGACGGATCCGCAGCAGCGGTTGTTGCTGGAGACGTCGTGGGAGGCGTTGGAGCGGGCGGGTATGGCGCCGGCTTCGCTGCGGGGCAGCCGGACGGGTGTGTTCGCGGGGACGAACGGTCAGGATTACACGGGTCTGTTGGTGGCCTCGGGTGAGGACTTCGAGGGGCATGTGGGCACGGGCAATGCGGCGTCCGTGTTGTCGGGCCGGGTGTCGTATGTGCTGGGTCTTGAGGGGCCTGCGGTGACGGTGGACACGGCGTGTTCGTCGTCGTTGGTTGCGTTGCATCTGGCGGTGCAGGCGTTGCGCAGTGGTGAGTGTGATCTGGCGTTGGCCGGTGGTGTGACGGTGATGTCGACGCCGGGTGCGTTTGTGGAGTTCTCGCGGCAGCGGGGGCTTGCGGCGGACGGCCGGTGCAAGGCGTTCTCCGACGATGCCGACGGCACCGGGTGGGGTGAGGGTGTCGGTGTGCTGGTCGTGGAGCGGCTGTCGGATGCCCGGCGCAACGGTCATCGGGTGCTGGCGGTGGTGCGGGGGAGCGCGGTCAATCAGGACGGTGCGTCGAATGGTCTGACGGCGCCGAACGGTCCTTCGCAGCAGCGGGTGATCCGGGCGGCGCTGGCGGGCGGTGGACTCAGCCCGGCCGATGTCGATGCCGTGGAGGCGCATGGCACGGGTACCGCGTTGGGTGATCCGATCGAGGCGCAGGCGCTGCTGGCCACGTACGGCCAGGACCGTGAACAACCCCTGTGGCTGGGTTCGGTGAAGTCGAACATCGGGCACACCCAGGCCGCCGCCGGTGTCGCGGGCGTCATCAAGATGGTGCTGGCCATGCAGCACGCGGTACTGCCGCAGACCCTCCACGTCGAGGAGCCCTCGTCGCATGTCGACTGGTCGGCGGGTGACGTACGGCTGCTCACCGAGCCGCGCGACTGGGCGAGGGAGGAGGACCGGCCGAGGCGCGCCGCCGTGTCCGCCTTCGGTGTCTCCGGCACGAATGCGCACGTCGTCCTGGAGCAGCCTGTCGCTGAGGAGGCCGGGGCTGCGGCCGGTGGCGATCCGATGTCGTCGATGGTTCCTTGGGTGGTGTCGGCGCGCAGCCGTGACGCTCTGCGGGCACAGGCCGGTCGGCTTGCGGAGTACGTGAGCGGCGACGAGACGCTGGGCGTTGCGGGGGTCGGTGGATCTCTTGTGCGTTCGCGGTCGGTGTTCGAGCACCGTGCGGTGGTGTGGGGTGCGGATCGTGAGGAGTTGCTGCGCGGGCTTGAGTCCGTTGTGGCCGGTGAGCCGGCTGCCGAGGGTGTGGTGACCGGTGAGGTGGGTGAGGGGGGCCGTACGGGCTTCCTGTTCGCTGGGCAGGGATCTCAACGCCTGGCCATGGGGCGGGAGTTGTATGAGGAGTATCCGGTCTTCGCGGATGCGTTCGACGCCGTGTGTGCGCACCTGGACACCGAACTGCCGCGCCCGCTGCGGGAGGTCGTCTTCGGCGAGGACGCGGAGCTGCTGAACCGGACGGAGTACGCCCAGCCCGCGCTGTTCGCGCTGGAGGTGGCGCTGTTCCGGCTGCTGGAGTCGTGGGGTGTGCGCCCGGATGTGCTGGCGGGTCACTCGATCGGTGAGCTGGCCGCCGCGCATGTTGCCGGGGTGTGGTCGCTGGGGGATGCGTGCCGGCTGGTGGCCGCGCGTGGCCGGTTGATGCAGGCGCTGCCCGCGGGCGGGGCGATGGTCGCGCTCCAGGCTGCCGAGGACGAGGTGCTGTCGCTGCTGTCCGGTCGGGAGGCCGAGGTCGGCATCGCCGCCGTCAACGGGCCGCAGTCGGTGGTGATTTCGGGTGCGGCCGGGGCGGTCGAGGAGATCGCGGACGGTTTCCGTGCGCGCGATCGCAAGGTGACGGCGCTGCGGGTCAGCCACGCGTTCCACTCGCCGTTGATGGAGCCGATGCTCGCCGATTTCCGTGCCGTTGCGGAGGAACTGTCCTATGAGCAGCCGAAGCTGCCCATCGTCTCCACGGTGACCGGCGCACTCGCCACCGCCGAGGAACTGACCTCCCCCGACTACTGGGTGCAGCACGTCCGTCGGACCGTTCGTTACGCAGACGCTGTCCGTACCCTCGCCGGGCAGACCGTCACCCGTTTCCTCGAACTCGGCCCCGACAGCACCCTCACCGTCCTCGCCCAGGACTGCGTGGCGGACGAAGGACGGCTGTTCGTCCCGGCGCTGCGCAAGGACCGGCCGGAGGCCGGGGCGGTGGTCGCCGCCGTGGCCGCGGCTTTCACACGCGGTGCCGAGGTCGACTGGTCGAGCCACTTCCCGCACAAGCCCTGGGTGGAGTTGCCGACTTACGCCTTCCAGCACGAGTCCTACTGGCCGACGATCACGAGCCCGGAACCGGCCACGAACACCGGCGGCGAGATCGACGCCCGTTTCTGGGAGGCGGTCGAGCGCGAGGATCTCGAAGCGCTGGCCGGGGAATTGGAGCTGGAAGCGGACGTCGTGGGCGCGGTGCTGCCCGCGCTGACCTCCTGGCGGCGCCAGAGCCTGGAACAGGCCGAGGTGGACGGCCTGCGCTACCGCGTCGAGTGGCGGCCGTCGGCCGACGTCTCCGGCTCGGCAACCCTGTCCGGACGCTGGCTGGTGGTCGAGCCGGCGGGACTCGCCGAAGACGCATGGTCGGAGTCGGTGATCGACGCTCTGACAGCCCGTGGTGCCGAGGTGGAGCGGGTCGCGTACGAGGCCGGTACGGACCGTGCGCAGATTGCCGCACGGCTGCAGGGTATGGCGTCGCTCGCGGGTGTGGTGTCGCTGCTTGCTCTCTCCGGTGAAGTGTCCGAGGACGGCGTGCCGGTGAGTGTCTCCGGGTCGGTGGCCTTGGTACAGGCCCTGGGCGACGCCGGTGTGACGGCACCTCTGTGGGTGCTGACCCGTGGTGCCGTGTCGATGGGCCGCTCGGACGGTCCCGTGGACGCGGTGCAGGGAGCGGTCTGGGGCCTGGGCAGGGTGGCAGCCCTGGAACTGTCCGACCGTTGGGGCGGTCTCGTCGATCTGCCCACCGCCATCGACCGCCGCACGGCGGGCCGACTGGCCGCTGTTCTGGCGGGTGTCGCGGACGAGGATCAGATGGCGGTCCGCGCGTCGGGTGTGTTCGGACGTCGGCTGGCGCGGGTGATTCCGGGCGAGGCCACCGGCGGAGACACGGCCTGGCGTCCTCGGGGAACGGTGCTGGTCACGGGTGGTACGGGTGCGTTGGGTGCCCGTGTGGCGCGTTGGGCGGCCGCGGAGGGTGCCGGGCATCTGGTGCTGGTCAGCCGCCGGGGCCTGGATGCGCCGGGCGCCACCGAGCTGCGGGATGAGCTTGCCGCTTCCGGGGTGCAGGTGAGCGTTGCGGTGTGCGACGTTGCCGACCGTGCCGCTGTGGAGGAACTGCTGACGCAGTACTCGGTGGATGCGGTGGTGCATGCGGCCGGTGCGGTGGTGAACCTGCCGTTGGAGCAGATGTCGGTGCAGGATCTGGCCGAGGTGTGGACGGGGAAGGTCGCGGGAGCGGCGAATCTGGATGCGGCGCTCGGTGAGCGTCCGCTGGATGCGTTCGTGGTGTTCTCCTCCATTGCCGGGGTGTGGGGCAGTGGTGGGCAGGCCGGTTATGCGGCGGCCAATGCGTTTCTGGACGGGCTGGTGGAGGCGCGTCGGGCGCGGGGGCTGGCGGGGACGTCGGTGGCCTGGGGGCCGTGGGCCGACAGTGGTATGGCGGCCGGTGCGGAGGCGGTCGAGGCGCTGCGGCGCCGGGGTCTGGTGGCGCTGGAGCCGGAGCGGGCCGTGCGCGCACTCGGCCGCGTGGTGCCGGGCGCGGACCCTGTGGTGGTCGTGGCGGATGTGGACTGGGCACGGTTCACGCCCGCGTACACGAGCGTCCGTCCGAGCGCGTTGCTCGCCGACCTGCCCGAAGCCCGCACCGCCCTGACCACGGCCTCGGATTCTCTCGCCGGTGAAACGGCCGGCTCGGCGCTGCGCGACCGGCTCGGCCGGATGGCCGCGAGTGAACGCGAGCGTGCGCTGCTGGAGCTGGTGCTGGACCGTGTCGCCGCGGTGCTCGGTCATGCCGGCGCCGGGGCGATCGAGGCCACCCGGTCCTTCCGCGACCTGGGCTTCGACTCCCTCACGGCCGTCGAGCTGCGCAACCGGCTCGCCGCCGAGACCGGTCTGAAACTGCCCAGTACCCTCGTCTTCGACCACACGACGCCGACGGCCCTCGTACGGCTGCTGCGACAGGAACTGTTCGCCGACGACGGCGACGAGCCCGGCACCAACGCGCTGCTGCCGGTCCCGGTCGTGACGTCCACGACGGACGACCCGATCGTCATCGTCGGGATGGCCTGCCGTCTCCCGGGCGGGGTCGCGGGACCGGACGATCTGTGGCGACTGGTCACCGAAGGAACCGACGCAATCTCCGAGTTCCCCACCGACCGGGGCTGGGACCTCGACGCCCTGTACGGCTCCGCGGACGGCGGCGGCCAGGGCCGCAGCCACACCCGTGCGGGAGGCTTCCTCTCCGACGCCGCGCAGTTCGACCCCGGCTTCTTCGGGATTTCGCCCCGCGAGGCCGTCGCCGTCGACCCGCAGCAGCGGCTGCTCCTTGAGACGTCCTGGGAAGCCCTGGAACACGCGGCGATCAGGCCCGACTCGCTGCACGGCAGCCGTACGGGTGTGTTCGTCGGTGCCGGCAGCTCCGGATACGGCGCCGGACTGCGGGAGGTGCCGGAAGGGCTCGGCGGGCAGCTGCTGACGGGTGTCGCGGGCAGCGTGGTCTCCGGCCGCGTCGCCTACACCTTCGGCTTCGAGGGCCCCGCGGTGACCGTCGACACGGCGTGCTCGTCCTCGCTGGTGGCGCTGCACCTGGCGGCTCAGTCCCTGCGTTCCGCAGAGTGCGACCTGGCGCTGGTCGGCGGTGTGACCGTGCTGGCCGACCCGGGCGCGTTCGTCGAATTCAGCTCGCAGGGCGGTCTGGCGGCGGACGGCCGGTGCAAGGCGTTCTCCGACGACGCCGACGGCACGGGCTGGGCCGAGGGTGTGGGCGTGCTCATCGTGGAACGGCTGTCCGACGCCCGCCGCAACGGACACCCGGTGCTGGCGGTGGTGGCCGGATCCGCCGTCAACCAGGACGGCGCCAGCAACGGCCTCACCGCCCCCAACGGGCCCGCACAGCAACGCGTCATCCGACAGGCCCTCGCCGGGGCCGGACTCGCGCCGGCCGACGTGGACGCCGTGGAGGCACACGGCACCGGTACGACCCTGGGCGACCCTATCGAGGCCCAGGCCCTCCTTGCCACCTACGGCCAGGACCGCGAACAGCCCCTGCTGCTGGGCTCGTTGAAGTCCAACATCGGGCACACCCAGGCCGCCGCCGGTGTCTCCGGTGTCATCAAGATGGTGCTGGCGATGAACCACGGCCTGTTGCCGCGCACCCTGCACGTGGAACAGCCCTCGACGCATGTGGACTGGTCGGCCGGTGACATCAGGCTGCTGACGGAGAACGCCGAGTGGCCGGGGACCGAGGGGCGTCCGCGCCGGGCCGGAGTGTCGGCCTTCGGCGTGTCCGGCACCAACGCCCATGTCATCCTGGAGCAACCCGCACTGGAGGCCCCGGCCCCTGAGGAACCCTCGTCCGAGGGCTCCCGGAGCGGTGGCAAGAACGACCTTCCGGAGCCCGCACTGCTGCCGTGGGTGGTCTCCGGCCGCAGCCGAGCCGCCCTGCGCGCCCAGGCCGAACGGCTGGCAGCCTTTGTCGCCGGGCGTCCCGAGACGACGGCTGTCGAGGTCGCCGCGTCCCTCGTGCGCTCCCGCTCGGTGTTCGAGCACCGGGCCGTGATGTGGGGCGCCGACCGCGAGGAGCTGCTGCGCACCCTCCGCGCGGTCGCGGACGGCGAGCAGACCGACGGGGCCGTCATCGGCTCCGCACTCGCGGACGGCCGTACGGCGTTCCTCTTCGCGGGCCAGGGATCCCAACGCCTCGGCATGGGCGGGGAGTTGTACGAGGAGTACCCGGTCTTCGCGGATGCCTTCGACGCCGTAAGCGCGTACCTGGACACCGAACTGCCGCGCCCGCTGCGGGAGGTCGTCTTCGGTGAGGACGCGGAGCTGCTGAACCGCACCGAGTACGCCCAGCCCGCCCTCTTCGCGCTCGAAGTGGCCCTGTTCCGGCTGCTGGAGTCGTGGGGTGTGCGCCCGGACGTGCTGTTCGGCCACTCGATCGGTGAGCTGGCCGCCGCCCATGTCGCCGGGGTGTGGTCCCTGGCCGACGCCTGCCGACTGGTCGCCGCGCGCGGACGGCTGATGCAGGCGCTGCCAGAGGGCGGGGCGATGGTGTCGCTCCAGGCGTCCGAGGACGATGTGCTGCCGCTGCTCGCGGGCCGGGAGAACGAAGCCGGCATCGCCGCCGTCAACGGACCGCTGTCCGTGGTGGTGTCCGGCACCGAGGGCGCGGTGAGCGAAATCGCCGCCGCCGTCGAGGCGCTGGGCCGGCGGACCCGGAGACTGCGGGTCAGCCATGCCTTCCACTCCCCGCTGATGGAACCGATGCTGGTCGACTTCCGTGCCGTCGCGGAGAGCATCGCCTACGCGCCGCCGCGTATTTCCGTCGTCTCCGACGTCACCGGCGCACCCGCCACCGCCGAAGAACTGACCTCGCCCGAGTACTGGGTGCGGCACGTGCGGGACGCGGTCCGCTTTGCGGACGGTGTGCGCACCCTGGCCGGCCAGAACATCACCCGGTTCCTCGAACTCGGCCCCGACAGCACCCTGACCACCCTTGCCCAGTCCTGCCTGCCCACGGCGGACGGCCTCCAGGTGTCCGCCCTGCGCGACGACCGTCCCGAGCCGCGGACCCTGCTGTCCGCGGTGTCCGCGCTGTTCACGCGGGGCGTCGACCTGGACTGGGCGGCACCCCTGCCGTGGCTGTCCCGCGCGCCGAGGATCGCCCTGCCCACGTACGCCTTCCAGCGCAGGCGCTACTGGCTCGAGGTGCCCGCGGGGTCCGGCGACGCCTCCGCGCTGGGTCTCGCCGCCACCGGCCATCCGCTGCTCGCCGCCGCGATGCCGGTCGTGGGCACCGGCGCGGTTGTACTGACCGGACGGCTGTCGCTGCGCTCCCACCCGTGGCTGGCGGACCACCGGCTCGCCGGGGCCGCCGTTGTGCCCAGCACCGCCTTCCTGGAACTCGCCGTCCACGCGGGCGACCAGGTGGGCTGCGCCGAAGTACGCGAACTCACGCTGGAGGCACCGCTGACCGTGCCCGAGCACGGCGCGGTCCGGATCCAGGTCCGGATCGAGGAGCCGGACGCCCGCGGCACCCGCGCCCTGGCCGTCTACTCGCACCCCGACGAAGCGGGGCTCGACGACACCGCATGGACCCGCCACGCGGGCGGCCTGCTCGTCCCCGGCGGCACCACGGACGCGGGGACCGACGCGGGGCAGGAAGGCGAGTTCGCCCTCTGGCCGCCGGCCGGCGCCGAACCCGTCGAGATCGGCGACCTGTACGAACGGCTTGCCGCCGACGCGGGTCTGGAGTACGGCCCCGCGTTCCGCGCGCTGACCGGCGTATGGCGGCACGGAGACGACGTGTACGCCGAGGTCGCCCTGGGTGAGGAGGCGCGCGAGCAGGCGCGGCGGTTCGGGGTGCACCCGGCGCTGCTGGACGCCGCTCTGCATCCGCTGGGGCTCGGCCTGCCGGAGGGGCTGGGCGACGGACTGCTGCTGTTCGCGTGGCAGCGCGCCACGCTTCTCGCCGACGGCGCCGGCGCGCTGCGCGTCCGGCTGACCCGGTGCGCCGAGGACGCGGTGACCCTCCGGGCCGCCGACGCCTCCGGACAGCCGGTCCTCGTCATCGACTCGCTGCGGCTGCGTCCTGCCTCCGGCGGGCGCACACCGGCCGTCGGCGCCGCCACCGCGGGAGACGGCACGGACAGTGTGATCACGGCGAACCGCGTGGACACCCCCGTCGGCGCCGACGACCGTACGGAGTCCGCGCGTTCGGCCGCCCCGGCACGGCCGGTACGCCGCCGCGCCGCCGACTCCGGTGACGCGAGCGGGGGAGTCGGCCTGCTCGACCGGCTCGCCGGCCGGTCCGCGGCCGAGCGGCAGCGAGTACTGCTCGACCTGGTGCGCCGCAAGGTGGCCGCCGTGCTCGACTATGTCGACGTCGACGAGGTGGAACCCTCCCGCGTCTTCAAGGACCTCGGCTTCGCGTCCATCACCGCGGTGGAACTGCGCAACCAGCTCAGCGCCGACATCGGGGTGCTGCTGCCCGCCACCCTGGTCTTCGACCACCCGACGCCGCTCGCGCTCGCCGCGCACCTCGACGAGGAACTGTTCGGGGCCCGGCCGGACTCCGCGACGCCCGCCGCCTCCCGTGCCCGTCTCGACGACGATCCGGTCGTCGTGGTCGGCATGGCCTGCCGCTACCCGGGCGGCATCACCAGCCCCGAGGAACTGTGGGACCTGGTGGCGAACCGGGGCGACGGCATCTCCCCCCTCCCGGCCGACCGCGGCTGGGACCTCGCGAAGCTCTACCACCCGGACCCGGACCACCCGGGCACCTGCTACGCCCGCGAGGGCGGATTCCTGCACAACGCAAGCCAGTTCGACCCCGGCTTCTTCGGCATCTCCCCGCGCGAGGCGCTGGCGATGGACCCGCAGCAGCGGCTGCTCCTTGAGACGTCGTGGGAGGCGCTGGAGCGGGCCGGTATCGACCCGGTGTCCCAGCGCGGCAGCCTCACCGGTGTCTTCGCCGGCGTCACCTACCAGGACTACGTCGGGATCCTCGGCGCCGCCAAGGACAGCTTCGAGGGCTACATCGGCACCGGAAACTCGCCGAGCGTCCTGTCCGGACGTATCGCCTACGCCCTGGGCCTCGAGGGCCCGGCCCTGTCCGTCGACACCGCCTGCTCGTCGTCCCTGGTGGCGCTGCACCTCGCGGTGCAGGCGCTGCGGCAGGGCGAGTGCAACCTGGCTCTTGCGGGTGGTGTCACCGTGATGTCGACACCGGGCTCCCTCATCGAGTTCAGCCGGCAGCGCGCGCTCGCCGAGGACGGTCGCTGCAAGCCGTTCTCCGCGGACGCCGACGGAGCGAGCTGGGCCGAGGGCGTCGGCATGGTCGTACTGGAACGGCTGTCCGACGCCCGGCGCAACGGACACCCCGTCCTCGCCGTCGTACAAGGCAGCGCCCTCAACCAGGACGGCGCGTCCAACGGCCTGACCGCGCCCAACGGCCCCTCGCAGCAGCGGGTCATCCGTGCCGCGCTGGCTGCCGGCGGGCTCGCCCCGGGCGACGTCGACGCCGTCGAGGCGCACGGCACCGGTACGACGCTGGGCGACCCCATCGAGGCACAGGCGCTGATCGCCGTCTACGGCCAGGACCGGCCCGAGGACCGTCCGTTGTGGCTGGGCTCGCTGAAGTCCAACATCGGTCACTCCCAGGCGGCGGCCGGTGTCGGCGGCATCATCAAGATGGTCATGGCCCTCCGCAACGGGGTCCTCCCGGCCACCTTGTACGCCGAGACCCCGACCCCCGAGGTCGACTGGTCCGCGGGCGCCGTACGGCTGCTCGACGAGCCGCTGCCGTGGCCCGAGACCGGCCGTCCGCGCCGCGCCGGCGTCTCCTCGTTCGGCATGAGCGGCACCAACGCGCACGTCATCATCGAACAGGCCCCCGCCGACGTTCCTCGGGACGCCGGTACCACCGGTGACGAGCACGACACCCGCCCGGTACTGCCGCTCGTACCCGTCCCCGTGTCCGCCCGCACCTCCGACGGGCTGCGCGCCCAGGCGGGCAGGCTCCTCGCCCACCTGCGCGCCCACCCCGGCGCCCGGCTCGCCGACGTCGGGCTGTCCCTGGCCACCACCCGCACCGCGTTCGAGCAGCGCGCGGTCGTACTCGCCGCCGACCACGACGGCCTGGAACGCGGACTGCGTGACCTCGCCGAGGACCGCATGGTCAGCGATGCCGTCCAAGGCGTCGACCGGCGTGGCACCGGACCCGTGCTGGTCTTCCCCGGCCAGGGCGCCCAGTGGGCCGGAATGGGCCGGGAACTCCTCGACACCGCACCGGAGTTCGCCCGCAGCATCGCCGAGTGCGAGCAGGCCCTCGCGCCGTACGTGGACTGGTCGCTGACCGCCGCCCTGCGCGGCGGCCCGGACGCCCCCGACCTCGACCGGGTGGACGTCGTCCAGCCCGTCCTGTGGGCCGTCATGGTCTCCCTCGCCCACCTGTGGCGTTCGTACGGCGTCGAACCTGCTGCCGTCGTCGGTCACAGCCAGGGCGAGATCGCCGCGGCCGTCGTTGCCGGCGCCCTGTCGTTGGAGGACGGTGCCCGCGTCGCCGCCCTGCGCAGCAAGGCCATCACCGCCATCGCGGGCGACGGCGGCATGATGTCCGTCCCGCTGCCCGCCGACGAGGTACGCAGCCGCCTCGAGCCGTACGGCGACGCGCTCGCCGTCGCCGCCGTCAACGGCCCCTCCTCGGTCGTCGTCTCCGGTGCCGCCGATGCCCTGGACCGGCTGTTCACCGAACTGACCGGCGACGGCGTCCAGGCCCGCAAGGTCGCCGTGGACTACGGCAGCCACTCCGGCCATGTCGAACCCATCCGCGAACAGGTCCTCGACGCGCTCGCCGGCCTGCGGCCCCAGCCCGCCGAGATCCCCTTCCGCTCCTCGGTCACCGGCGACTGGCTGGACGACGACATCGTCCTCGACGCCGCCTACTGGTACACCAACCTGCGTGAAACCGTCCGCTTCGAGGACGCGGTCCGAGGCCTGCTGGCCGCCGGTCACCGCGCCTTCATCGAGGTCGGGCCGCACCCCGTCGTCGCCTTCGGTCTGCGCGAGACCATCGAGGACGCCGCCGCCGACGCCGTCGTCCTCGGCACCCTCCGCCGCGACCAGGGCGGCCTGGACCGCTTCCTGACCTCCCTGGCCGAGGCCCACACCCAGGGCGTGGCCGTGGACTGGCGCGCCGTCTTCGCCGGCACCGGCGCCGAACGCGTCGACCTGCCCACCTACGCCTTCCAACGGCTCAGGTTCTGGCCCGAGTTGCGGGACGCCGACCCTGCCGCCGAGGACGGCGGAGACGTCGTCGACGAGGTGGAGAGCCGCTTCTGGCAGACCGTGGAGGAAGAGGACCTCGAATCCCTCGCCGACACCCTCGACCTCGGCGGTGACACCCCGCTGCGCGAGGTGCTGCCCGCGCTGTCCGCCTGGCGGCGCAGCAGCAGGGAGCAGTCCACCGTCGACAGCTGGCGCTACACCGTCGGCTGGACCCCGCTCACCCAGGACACCGCGGCCGCACCCCCGGCCGGAACCTGGCTCCTCGTCGTGCCCGCCGCCGGTCACGAACTGGCGGACGCCACCCGGCAGGCCCTCGCCGACCACGGTGTCCCCGTCCGCCTCGTGCCCGTCGACGGCGCCGGCCCCGACGCCGACCGGGAGTGCCTGGCCGCCCTGCTGACCGCCGCGCTCGCCGCCACCGGCGACGGGCCCGCCCTCGAACCGGCCGGCCTCGGTGGTGTGCTGTCGCTCCTCGCACTGGACGAGAACCCGCACCCCGAACACCCGGCGGTGCCCGCCGGACTCGCCGGAACGCTCTCCCTCCTCCAGGCGCTCGGCGACCTCGGCGTCAGCGCACCCCTGTGGTGCGCCACCCGCGGTGCCGTCGCCGTCGCCGGCTCGGAGACCGTCCTCAGCGCCCCGCAGGCCCTCGTCTGGGGTCTCGGCCGGGTCGCCGCCCTGGAACACTCCGACCGCTGGGGCGGCCTGATCGACCTGCCCGCCGTCCTCGACCGCCGCGCGGGCGACCGGCTCTGCGCGCTGCTCGCCCGGCCCGACGGCGAGGACCAGACCGCCGTACGCGCCTCCGGCACCTACGGCCGCAGGCTTCTGCGCGCCCCGCTCGCCGGTGCCACCCCGCCCGGCGAGAGCTGGCGCCCGCGCGGCACCGTCCTGATCACCGGTGGCACCGGCGCCGTCGGCGGACACATCTCCCGCCGGCTCGCCTCCCTCGGTGCCGAACATCTGCTGCTCACCAGCCGCCGGGGCGCCGACGCGCCAGGCGCCGACGAACTCCTGGCGGAGCTCACCGAACTCGGCGCCGGCCGCGTCACCCTCGCCGCCTGTGACGTCGCCGACCGCGACGCCCTGCGCGACCTCCTCGACTCGATCCCCGAGGAGCACCCGCTGGACGCCGTACTGCACATTGCCGGATCCCTCGACGACGGTGTCATCGACGCCCTCGACCCCGGCCGTATGAACCCGGTGCTGCGCACCAAGGCCACCGCCGCGGTGAACCTGCACGAACTGACCGCCCACCTCGATCTGTCTGCGTTCGTGCTGTTCTCCTCGACGTCCGGCACCATCAGCGGCCCCGGCCTCGGCAACTACGCCCCCGGCAACGCCTTCCTGGACGCCCTCGCCCAGCAGCGCCGCTCCCTCGGTCTGCCCGCCACCGCCGTCGCCTGGGGGCACTGGGCCGACGGCGGCATGGGCGACGGCGCGGTCGGCGAACGTCTGCGCCGCTACGGCGTCTACGACATGCAGCCCGAACTGGCCTGCCAGGCCCTCCAGCAGGCCCTCGACCACGGCGAAACCTACCTCGCCGTCACCGACATCGGCTGGGAACGCTTCGCGCCCGCCTTCACCGGCTCCCGGCCCAGCGCCCTGCTGCGCGACCTGCCCGACGCCCAGCGCGTCCTCAACCCGGCCCGCGGCACGGCCTCCGGACAGGCCGCATCGGACGCCTTCGGAGGTGACGGCGCCGACGGCGACCAGCCCGCCCTCCGCCGCCACCTGGCCGGTCTCACCGACGACGAACGCGCCGGCGCCGTCCTCGACGTCGTCCGCGGCTATGTCGCCACCGTCCTCGGCTACCCGGGGCCCGAGGCCGTCGAGCCGACCCGCGCCTTCAGCGACCTCGGCTTCGACTCGCTGAGCGCCGTCGAGCTCCGCAACGGGATGAACAAGATCACCGGGCTGCGTCTGCCGGCCACGCTGGTCTTCGACTACCCGAACTGCGCGGAACTGGCCCGGATGCTGCTCGGCGAACTCGGCGCGGCGTCCGACGATGGCGACCGCCTGCCCGCCACGACGCGGCCCGTCGCCACGTCCGCCTCCTTCGCCGACGACCCGATCGTCATCACCGCGATGAGCTGCCGCTTCCCCGGCGGGGCGAACACCCCCGAGGACTACTGGCGGCTGCTCGCCGACGGTACCGACGCCATCGCGCCCTTCCCGGCCGACCGCGGCTGGGACGTCGACAACCTGTACCACCCGGATCCCGACCACCCCGGCACCTGCACCGCCCGCGAGGGCGGATTCCTGCGGGACATGGCCGAGTTCGACCCCGCCTTCTTCGGTGTCTCGCCGCGTGAGGCGCTGGCGATGGACCCGCAGCAGCGGCTGCTGCTGGAGCTGGCGTGGGAGGCGTTCGAGCGGGCCGGCATCGACCCGCTGTCGCTGCGCGGATCCCGGACCGGCGTCTTCGCCGGCACCAACGGCAACGACTACACCCCGCTCCTCGTCGCCTCCGGCGAGGACGTCGGCGGCCACCTCGGCACCGGCAACGCGGCAAGCATCGTCTCCGGCCGTGTGTCCTACACCCTGGGCCTGGAGGGCCCGGCGGTGACGGTGGACACGGCATGCTCGTCCGCGCTGGTGGCCCTGCATCTTGCGGTGCAGGCGTTGCGGGCGGGGGA
>NZ_JBEOZU010000048.1:0-71667 GCF_040298185.1 Streptomyces sp. NPDC001634
GTCGAAGTCGAGGTCTTCGATCGCGATGTTCAGTCCGTGCCGGGCGGCCCAGTGCAGCAGGCGGATCAGCGCCTGCCGCACCTGGGCGTCCCGGTAGGAGGCGGCGCCGGACAGGTCGTAGAAGAAGCGTCGGGGTTGGCCGCACGGGTTGCCGTGTGCGTCGAGGCGCCAGGCAGCCACGTGGTCGGCGTTGGTGTCCACCCCGATCAGGCCACCGGCGCGGGCCGCCTCCAGCGGCACCGTCTGGACCGGCGGGAGCGTCCAGGACGCGGTCACATACCAGCGCCCCCGGACGGTGTCTTCGTGGATGCGGTAGGCGACGGCCCGGTTGGCTGCCACGCGGTCGGCCCACTGCTCGCCCCGGTGCGCAAACACCACCTCCGCCGCCAGCACGTACCGGCCGTGCGGGGCGTTCGCCAGATGCGCCAGCGGCGCCGGGAGTTTGACCGAGACCTCGCCGCCGGGCGTGACGCGGATGGTCTCGTTGCCGAACCGCTTGCCGGACTCGCCGTCCGAGGCGAGGAACCGGCGCCCGGCCTGCCACCGGGCGCGCCACTGCTCCTCGGTGAGCTGCGCCTGCTCCAGGTTGTGCCGGGTGTTCAGCAGCCGCTTGCCGCCGCGTACCACGCGCACGCGTCCGGCCTCACGGTCCGTCCGCACCGCCTGAAGCCGGTCTTCGAGCACACACAGGCGGCGCCTCTTCGCATGCCACTCCCGCTTGCTGCGGTAGCCGCCCGGCGCCTGCTTGGTACCCCTGTCGCCCACAGGCCGGGACAGCCGGTAGGTGATGGTCTCGATCCCGGCCTCCAAGTTCTGGATGTGCGCGAGCTGGCCGCGCCGGGCCAACGCCCACTGATCGTGCGTGGCCTTCGTGATCGACCCGGCCCAGCGGGAGGAGGACTCCTGCGTCAGGACGCGCTTGCGCTCGGCCCACTGCTCACTGTCGTGCTCCAGCCCGGCCGAACACCGCGCCTTCAGATCACGAGAGGCGAGCGAACCGAGCAGATCGCCGACCAGGCGGAGAACCTTCTCGTCCCCGGCGGTCAGGCCCTTGAGGCGGGTACGGATCGCGACTCCCGAGGAGCTGGGCACCACTAACGGCGCCGCCACCTCCCGCAGCCCACCCACCCCCTTCACCCCCCCGCATCCGCATCGGAGAAATCCGTCACCACACCCAACGACCACCCCCGGCGAAGGTCACGCATTCGATGCAAGAACTCCCGTTCCCCACCCAGGGACGAGTGCCTGTCACCACCCGGGGACTCACTCATACGTGCCAGAACACGCCCAAGTACCCTCGATCGCCACCTGTTCACAACCCCTACCAGCGCGGCCCGGACCCGACCCCGGGGAGCATCACTGCCGTCACCGGCCCCTTCGCCATCGCCTCGGTCACCGTGCCCGCAGGCAGCGGCCAGGGCTTCAACGACGGCACCATCTACTACCCCACCGACACCAGCGAGGGCACCTTCGGCGCCGTCGTCGTCATGCCGGGCTTCTTCGCCTCGCAGTCACAGATCGCCTGGTACGGTCCCCGGCTGGCCTCCCAGGGCTTCGTGGTGATGACCCTGGACAGCAACGCGCTGTGGGACTTCCCGACCGACCGCGGCAAGGAGCAACTCGCCGCGCTCACCTTTCTGACGACCCAGAGCACGGTAAAGAACGAGATCGACCCCAACCGGCTGGCCCTGATGGGCTGGTCGATGGGAGGCGGCGGCACGCTGGAGAGCGCGGCGAGCACGCCGTCACTCAAGGCGGCCATCCCGCTGGCGCCCTGGGACACCACCAACGTCTCGAGCCAGATCACGGTACCCACCATGATCTTCGGCGCCGACGGCGACACCGTCGCCCCCCGTCTCCTCCATGGCCCTGCCCTTCTACAACGGGCTGACCAAGGACCATGACAAGGCGTTCGTCGAGCTCAAGGGCGCCGACCACTTCACCTTCGCCAGCCCCAACACCACGGTCGCCGAGTACAGCATCGCCTGGCTGAAGCGCTTCGTCGACAACGACACCCGCTACGACCAGTTCCTCTGCCCGGCCCCGGGCGACCCCAATACGGTCGCCTTCCAGATCACCTGCCCGCTGTAACCCAGCCGGGAGCGCGGCAGGCAGGGGCGGCCCTCACAGCCGCCCCTGCCTGTCGCGTCCCGCTTCTCACCCGTGCTGGAGCGGGAGCACGGCAGAGCCGTCGGCCCAGTCGATCCGGTGGTCGTACATCCACTGCAGGGAGCCGATGCCCTCGCTCGCCGCCTTCCGCAGGAAGTACGGGGTGAGCAGCCGGACGACCAGCCGGGCCAGTCCGCCCGTCGCCTTGTCGCCGCTGGTCTTCGCTCCGTACTCGACGACACGCTCGACGCGGTCGCGCCGCCGGTTCTCGAAGGCGGCCAGCGCACCGGCCGTGTCCGGGATGTCGCGCAGGCAGACGGCCAGGGTGACGGCGTCCTCGACGGCCATCGACACACCCTGACCCGACGAGGACGCCACGGCGTGCGCCGCGTCCCCGACGATGACCATGCCGTCGCGGTGCCAGCACGGTACGGACGGCATGTCGTACTGGTTGAATCCGGGCACCAGATCGGCGTTCGTGGTCGCGGCCACGATCCGCGCGGCAGGCGTACGGTCCGCGGCGAGCAACTCCATGAGACGGTCGCGGGAGTGGGCGACGAGCTCGGCCTTGGTCAGCTCCTCGCGCTGCGGCACGTTGGCGAACCACCAGATCTCCCCGTCCGGCGCGACGAGATACCCGAAGAACGCCCGCTTGCCGAAGATCATGTTGTACGTGCCCGGCTCGGCGTTCAGCTCGGACGACAGCGCCCGGTCGGTCACGAACCCGCCCAGCCCCACAATGCCCAGATACCGGGCCTTCGGCGCGTCCGGGTCGATGATCTGCCGGGTGCGTGAGTGGATCCCGTCCGCGCCGACCAGCACGTCCGCGTCGAGCACACTGCCGTCCGCGAACACCGCGCGCACGCCGCCCTCCGGGGTGGTGCTCGCGTCCATCAGGCGCTTGCCGTACTCGTAGCGCACTCCCCTGCGTGCCGCCTCGGCGTTCAGCGCGCGGTACAGGTCGCGTCGCTTGACGCTGTGGGTGGTCGTGCCGTCGGGCAGCACCCCGCCGATGGGCATGGCGGCGATGTGCTTGTTCGCGCTGGTGGCGAAGGACAGCGTGGGGGTGGCGTGACCGATCCCGGTCACCACGTGGTGCGCGTTCACCTGTGAGAGCGCGGACAGTCCGTTCACCGCCACGGTCAGGTACGCGCCGATCTGCTCGGCCGCCGCCTCCGCGTACGCCTCGCACACGACCGGTTCCAGGCCGGCCTTCTGCAACGCCATCGCGGTCACCGGACCGGCGATGCCGCCTCCGACGACCAGAGCCCTCTTCGCCATGACGCCCTCCCGTTGCCGATCAATCGCAGGCTTCTGAGACACTTCCCTTGACACTCGACCAACTTGATAGTCGAGACACTTTTAGCTTGATAGTCGAGGTACTTGAATGTCAAGGGAATCGTTGGACGATCTGCGCGCCCGGCTCGGCGAGGAGTCGCAGGGGTACCAGGCAGCGGTCGACGCCGTGGACGCGGCCGCCGCTGCCCGCCTCGGCGTCAACAGGACCGATCTGCGGTGTCTGGAGATCCTGCTCGGCCAGGAGAGCGTGGCCCCGAGCCGGCTCGGCACCGCGCTCGGTCTGACCACCGGCAGCGTCACCGCGATGCTCGACCGCCTGGAGCGACTGGGCTATCTGACCCGCACTCCGGACCCGGACGACCGTCGCAGGACCCAGGTCCGCATCACACCGGAGGCGACACGCCTGGCCTGGGAGATCTACGGCCCCATCGCCGAGGAGGGCGCCGCCGAGACCGCCGGCTACACGGCATCCGAACTCGCCACGATCCTGGACTACCTGAGCCGCGGCCGAGCCCTCCAGGAGCGCCACCGCGCCCGCATCGAGGCCCTGCCACCGGCACGCAGCCGCGGCTGACCCGGCGCCACATGGACGCGGTGACGCGTCTCGTGGCCCGGGGTGTCGACGATCCGCGCACGGCGGCCAACCCCGGACGACTCGCCGAGGCGACTGTTTTGAACGCGTTCAAGTCTGGGCTAGGGTCGTCCACACACAGCGATGGGGTGAGGCCGGATGAAGATCGTGATCCCCGGTGGGACCGGGCAGGTGGGTACGATCCTGAATCGCGCGCTGACCGCCGCGGGGCACGAGGTCGTGGTGCTGAGCAGACGGCCGGCGCACCGGGGTGAAGTCCTGTGGGACGGAAGGACCCTGGGCCCGTGGGCCGAGGCGGTCGACGGCAGTGACGTCGTGGTGAACCTGGCCGGTCGCAGCGTCAGCTGCCGCTACACCGCCGACAATCTGCAGGCCATGATGGACTCGCGCGTGGACTCCGCCCGGGTCGTGGGCGAGGCGATCGCCGCGGCCGCCGAGCCTCCCCGCGTCTGGCTGCAGATGAGCACGGCCACGATCTACGCCCACCGCTTCGACGCACCCAACGACGAGGAGACCGGTGTCCTCGGCGGCGCCGAACCCGGCGTCCCGGGCTACTGGGCCTACAGCGTCGACATCGCCAAGGCCTGGGAGCGGGAACAGGAGGAGGCCGACACCCCGCACACCCGCAAGGTCGCCCTGCGCTCCGCAATGGTGATGAGCCCCGACCGCGGCGGCGTCCTCGACATCCTGCTGTGGCTGGCACGGCTCGGTCTGGGCGGACCGGTCGCCGGTGGCGCACAGTACGTGTCGTGGATCCACGACCGTGACTTCGTCCGTGCGGTGGAGTTCCTGGTCGACCGCGACGACCTCGTCGGGCCGGTGAATCTGGCCGCGCCCGTCCCGGTGCCGCAGCGCATGCTCATGCGGGCGCTGCGGGCCGCGTGGGGTGTCCCGGTGGGCCTGCCCGCGACGAAGTGGATGGCCGAGATCGGTGCCTTTGCGCTGCGCTCGGACACCGAACTGCTGCTGAAGAGCCGCCGTGTCGTCCCGGGCCGCCTGACGAAGGCGGGCTTCACCTTCGACCACCCTCACTGGCCGGAAGCCGCCACCGACCTCGTCCACCGCGTACGCAGCCGCGCCCGGGACATCAACCGACCGACACCAGCCCCGCCTCGTACGCCATGATCACCAGCTGGACCCGGTCCCTCGCGTCCAGCTTGGTCAGCAGGCGGGTCAGGTACGTCTTCGCCGTCGCCACGCTGATGCACAGCTCCGCGGCTATCTCCGTGTTGGACAGGCCCGTGCCGACCAGGGTCAGGACCTCGCGCTCCCGGTCCGTGATGCCCGTCAGCTCGCGGCGGCGCCGGGCCGGTTCGGGGCGGCCCGCGAAGTCCTGGATCAGGCGGCGGGTCACACTGGGGGGCGATCAGCGCGTCGCCGGACGCCACCACCCGTACCGCCCCGATGATGTCGTCCAGCGCCATGTCCTTCACCAGGAACCCGGACGCGCCCGCGCGCAGCGCCCCGTAGACGTAATCGTCGTCGTCGAAGGTCGTCAGGACCACGATTCGTGTGTCCGTCGAGCCCTCCGTGATGCGGCGCGTCGCCTCAATCCCGTCCATCTCCGGCATGCGGATGTCCATCACGACCACGTCCGGGCCGAGTTCCTCGGTCAGCGCCACCGCCTCCCCGCCGGTGCTCGCCTCCCCGACCACCTCCACGTCCTCGATGTCCGCCATCACCATGCGCAGCGCCGTGCGGATCAGCTGCTGGTCGTCGGCGAGGACCACGCGGACGGTCATCGGACGGCCACCGGTACCGGCAGGCGGGCCGCGACCCGGAAGCCGCCCTCCGGGCGCGGTGCGGCGCTGAACTCGCCGTGCAGCAGGGCCACTCGCTCCCTCATCCCGGCCAGCCCGAAGCCCGTGTCCGTCGACGTCCCATGGCCCCGGCCGTCGTCCGTCACCTCCAGGGCCAGTTTCTCCTCGCCGTAGTCCACGGTCACCCGGCACGCGTGCGTACCCGAGTGCCGTACGACGTTCGTGACCGACTCCTGGATGATGCGGAACGCCGACAGGTCGATGTCCGGCGGCAGTTGACGGGGCTCGCCCAGTCGCCGCACCTCCACGCGTACGCCCGCCGCGGTCGTCGCGGCGGCCAGCCGGTCCACGTCGTCCAGCCCGGCGGGCTGCGCCTGCGCAGCCGTGCCGTCCCCGTGCCCCGCGTCGGCCGCCCGCAGCGCGACCAGCATCCGCCGCAGCCCCGCCAGCGTCTCCCGGCCCGTCATCTCCACCGCCCGCATCGCCTCGCGCGCCGCCTCCGGCTGGGTCGACGCGACGCGGGCCGCCGCGCCCGCCTGGAGGGCGATGATGCCGATGCTGTGGGCAACCGTGTCATGCATCTCGCGGGCTATGCGCAGCCGTTCGGTCGTGACCGCCTGCGCCGCGGCCTGCGCGCTCAGCCGCTCGGCGTGCTCGCGCGCCTCGTGCGCGGTGTTGCCGAGCAGCCAGGCGATCGCGGTGACCAGCGCCACGGCCAGCTCCGCCGATGTGCTGACTTCCCATCCGCACAGCAGCCGCGTGGCCTCGTACACGACGAGCGTGCCGAGCGCCATCACCAGTGCGACGGCCGCGGTACGGCGCGGACGGGTCGCCGCGATGAAGTACAGCGCCAGCATGGCCGCGAGGTACTGCGCCATCGGGATCCCGCCCTCCGCCAGGTTGGTCGTCTCGACGACCGAGGCCAGGATCAGCAGGACCAAGGCCCTGAGCGGTCTGCGGACCAGCAGGCGGCTGCCGTACAGCGCGAGGACGGTGGACAGCACGGCGAACGTCAGGCCGTCCCAGCGGTAGAGCTGAACGGCGGGCCATACTTCGGGCTCCAGCTCACCCGGCAGTCTGACCCGTGTCAGCAGCGTGAAGAGCGTGCTCGCACACCACACGAGCGCGATCCACGCACCCGGCGGCACACGCTTGAGCAGGGGCAGGGGCGGAGTGATGAGCATGCCGTGATCGTAGGGTCGGCCCGTTCGGCGGTCATCGTGCCGGAGATGTACGACCACGGTCGACACCGGCCCGCTGTGACTGTCAGCGGTGGGGCGATGTCCGGTACCACCCGCGCGCGACACCGTGTCCCCGTGATCGAAGTCAACCAACTCACCAAGCGCTACGGCTACACGACCGCCGTCCGCGAACTCTCCTTCACCGTCCGCCCCGGCCACGTCACCGGCTTCCTCGGACCGAACGGCGCCGGAAAGACCACCACCCTGCGGATGCTGCTCGGCCTCGTCGAGCCCACCTCCGGTTCCGCCGCCGTCAGCGGGCACTCCTTCCGCCGGCATCCGCGCGGGCTCCATCACGTCGGTGCTCTGCTGGACGCCGGTGACGTGCACGGCGGGCGGTCCGCGCGGGCGCATCTGCACGCGCTGGCCCGCAGCAACCGCATCCCGGCGCGCCGCGTGGACGAGGTCCTCACCGAGGTGGGGCTGGCCGGTGCCCCGGCCCGGCGCCGGATCGGCGGCTACTCGCTGGGCATGAAGCAGCGCCTGGGGATCGCCACCGCGCTGCTCGGTGATCCGCCGGTTCTGCTGTTCGACGAGCCGCTCAACGGGCTCGATCCGGAAGGTGTGTTGTGGGTGCGAGGGCTCTTCCGGAGGCTGGCCGCCGATGGCCGTACCGTCTTCGTCTCCAGTCACCTCATGTCCGAGATGGAGAACACCGCCGACGAACTCGTCGTCATCGGGAGGGGCGAGCTGATCGCCGCCGAGAGCCTCACCGAGTTCGCCACCCGCGGCACCCGGCCGACCGTGACCGTACGCACGCCCGACGCCGAGGCGCTGGCCGCCGCGCTGTCCGCCGAGGGCGCGGCCGTGGTGCCGTACGACAAGGAGACGCTGAAGGTCACCGGGATCGGCTCCGACCGGATCGGTGAGATCGCCTTCGAACACCGTTTCCTGCTAAGGGAGTTGGCCACCGAAGCCGCCTCCCTGGAAGCCGCCTTCATGGAACTGACCGCCGACAGCGTCGAATACCTCGCCGGAGAGCCCCGATGAGCGCCTCAGCGACCGCCCTTCCCCTGCCCGCCGCCCGCTTCACGGACCTGCTGGCCGCCGAGTGGATCAAGCTCCGCTCGCTGCGGTCGACGTACTGGGCGCTCGGTGCCAGTGCCGTCTTCATCATCGCCTTCAACGTCAACGCGGCCCGCACCGACCACTCCGGCCTCCCGCGTTCCGACGGGGCGGCTCACGTCGAACTGCTCGTCCACTTGTCGCTGCGCGACGCCTTCACGCAGGGCGCCGCCCTGATGCTGGTCCTCGCGGCGTCGAGCATCGGTGCCATCACCGTTGTCGGGGAGTACGCGACCGGACTGATCCGTACGACCTTCGCGGCCGTCCCGGACCGGCGCGCGCTGATGACGGCGAAGGTGGCCGTGGTGACGGCCGTCATGACGCTGTACGGCGCGCTCATCGCGGGCGCCTCGTTCGCCGCGACGCAGGCGATCCTCGACGGGCGGGGCAGGGGTGTGCCGATCGGCCATCCCGGTGCCCTGCGCGTGGTCGTCGCGTCGGCGCTCCTCGCCCCCGTGTGCGCGCTGGTCGGGATGGGCCTGGGCGCGCTGATCCGGCACAGCGCGACGACCATGGTGCTCACCACGTTCGTCCTGATGCTCCTGCCCGGCTTCATCACCGATCGCTACCACTGGACGGCATGCGTCAGGAACGCCCTCCCCTTCAACGCCTGGGACCGCCTCGTCGACATCGGCTACGGGCACGAGCCCTACACGCTGGTTCCGCGCTGGCAGACGACGGTGACGGGCGGCTGGATCGTGTTCGGGGTGTGGGCGTTCGTGGCGGCTGTCGTCGCGGTGGTCGCAGTGGACCGACGCGACGTATGACGTGTGCGGTTGACGTGTGCGGTGCGGCGTACGGCTCAGCCGGACGCCGCGGTCGGCGCCGGCCGCTGGCCCGGCCCGGCGGTCTCCGTGGCCTCCCAGAGCACGTTGAACCTCCTGGTCCGCTCGTCGACGTGCCCCCGGGTCATCTTCAGCAGGGTCTTGGCCGGAACGACGTCCACGTCCGGCTCGATCTCGTAGCAGAGCTGTCCGTCGAAGACGATGAAGTCGTTCGTCGGCGTGAGGCGGGCCCGCTGCGGCAGCTGTGAACGCACCGCTATACGCGCGTCGATACCGAGATCCCGGTGGCTCTGACAGAGCTTCTCCAGTTCCTCGGTGCGTTCGGACGGCTCCTTCACAAGGAACAGCCGTCGCACCGTCACGCCCCGCTTGCACGCCTCTTCCTGCGCCTTCAGATAGCGGTTCGCGGGCTCACTGGACCAGAAGTCCCGGTCCACGAGGGTGCTGGTGGCGTCGAGCGTCCCCTTGGTGCACGACGTGAGTGCGATCAGCCACGCGTGCTCCTCCCCCGGGCAGTCCGCACTCCCGTTGCTGAGGCTCTCCATCATGGAGGCGAGGTGGCCGATCTCCTCCTGGGCGAAGTCCTTCACCAGCTGCGACTCCTGGCGGCCCACGTGTGTGTAGGCGCGCGCCAGCCGGGCCACCCCGTCGGAGCGCAGCACCGAGCGGTCCACTTCACTGAAGAGTTCGGTCGCCTCGCTGATCCCGGCGAAGGCCGTCTCGACCGCTGTGCGCATCTCGGACTGGTGCTGGGCCAGGCTGTGCTCCATGGAGTTCAGCCGCTGCTCGAAGTCCACGAGGTACTGGATGATCAGTGCGGCGCCTCCCAGGACCACGGCCACGGTCAGCTGCCACACCTGGTTCTTGTCCTGGTTCAGGACGTTGGTCAGGAAATAGGTGCCGCCTGCCACCGCCATCGTGACCAGTGTCTTGCGCAGCAGGCTCGGTGCGTGCTCCCGGTCCCCGCTCCTCGGCGCGGCACCCGTGTCCCCTGAAGTCGCTCCTAACGCTCCGTTCATTTCGCCCTTTCCCCCGTCGGGTGTCTCGACAGTGCCGCCCTTCAGCGCGTGTTCAGCGCCTCGTGCAGCAACGGAATGGCCTGTACGGCCAGTTGATCGCGGATGCGCTGGACCAGGGTCTGCCACTGGCGAGTGAACCCCGGCTCCCGTTCCAGCACCTCCCAGAGGTGAACCAACGTGCGGTCCACGTGCGCGTGCGGCATCCACAGATGCAGCAGATGATCGACAGCCGGGCGCAGTGCCAGAACGGCCGAGGGGCCGTCCACCGCACCGAGCCGGCTGCTGTCCAGCATGTGCACGACGGTCGTCAGCAGCCAGTCGTGCAGGGCGAGGTCCTCGCACAGGCCCGCAGCCGCGGCGGCCGGGGTGTCCTGCGACAGCCGCAGTTCCACCGTCCGCAGCCCGTCCTCGGCCAGGGTGAAGCGCAGCGACGGACTCTCGCCCTCCGGGAAGCGCCGCGCGACCCAGCGCAGATGGGTGCGCCGGGACTTGAAGGGGGCCTTGTGATCGAGCAGCGGATGGCGCAGCAGTTCGGCGAGCAGGCCCTCGGCGATCATCCCGAGGTCCAGTTCACCCCGCGCGCCGCCACGCAGGGCGCCTTCCGCGATGGCCTGTTCGGGAAGCTTTCCGAAGGGTTCCACCAGGCCGGGCCGCACCAGGTAGTGGCCCCAGGGGCGACGCATGTCGGGGCCGGCGGCCGGGACGCTGAAGTAGGCGGTGGCCTGCAGCACACGGCCCTCGGTGAGCGCGGCACGGGCGGCGACCGTGCCGACACCGCGCACCTTGGCGCCGTTCGAGGTGGGCAGCCGGCAGTCCACGCCGGTGAGGACCTCCGGGGAGAGCGCGTACAGATTGGGCCGTTCGGAGACCCGGACGTGCTCGTCGGCGCGCAGCCTCAGCAGCTGGGCGGCGGCCCGGCCGTCCAGCGACTGGAAGGACGGCAGCAGACAGGTGCGCACCTCGCCGCAGGCGAGGACCGGACGCGACGACTGTCCGGGGGCCCGCATCTCAGGTCTCCCCGTCGGTGAAGGAGTCGGCGGGCTCTCCGTAGGAGAAGGCGTTGGTGGGCTCCTCGTAGAAGACGTACGTGGCACGCTGTGCGACGGCGGCCGGAACCGCGGCCTTTTCACGGGCGGAGCGCACGGCGACCTGCTCCAGCGCGCCGGAGTCGACGTCTATCTGGTCGAGGATGAGCCGGACGGCGTCCTCGACGGCCAGGAAGCGGTTCGGCATCAGGGTGCAGGTGCGGTACGCGCTGAAGGGCGCCGCGGAGGCGTTGAGCTGGATCAGCGGCGGCAGCCGGTCCCAGTCGTACGGGAAGTCGGCGCCGTTCCAGGGGCGCGGGGTCAGGACCGGCTCGCCGAGGTGGCGTAACAGACCGAGGCGGGCCAGCTGCCAGACCGCGGCGAGGAACGGGCAGGACCACAGGCGCTGTCCGTCCTTCTCCGACCACAGCTCGACGTCCATGAACACCGAGTGGTTGCGGGCCGCGGTCTCCTGCGGCGGCTGCCAGCCGGTGACGTCGCCCATGGCGCTGCGCGAGGTGGGGGTGCGCTGCCCGTTGGCGAGCCAGCCGGTCCGGCTGACGGGCGGGCGGGAGCCGTAGCTGCCCGGCGGCGGCGATTCGACGAGGCGGTGCATCACGGACTCGGCCAGCTCGATCTTGTCGGCGACGGCACAGCCCGACTCGCGGGCCAGGTAGTCGATGACCAGTCCGGCCCGATCGGCCTCTTCGAGCACGACGGGGACGAGTTCGGCGGGCGTGGAGAAGCGGGTGAAGTAGTCGTCGATGAGGAAGCAGGTGCTGATGCGGGGCCGCTTGCCGCCCAGACGGCGGGCGGCCGCGGCCCGGGCGGCGTCCACCCAGATCCGTACCTCCGCGAAGTGCTCGCGCAGCCGTTCGGGGCCTGCCTCGAAGTCCTCCATGTAGAGGTGCCCCAGCTCCAGGGAGAGGTGGGACAGCGGTACGGACTGGGTGCGGGGCTCTGCGGTGGTCTCGCGGAACGCGGCTTCCGTCACGGCTGCTCCCAGAACTTGTCGTCGGTCAGCCGCCCGGCCAGCTCGCTCAGCGCCTCCCATGTCTCCCGGTTGGCGATCTGGCTGTCGAGCACGTCCTCGTCGGTGATGAGCTGCTCGCGCCACTGCAGGACGGGTTCCAGGGGAACGGAGCCCAGGACCTGGCTGTAGCCGATGCCGTGGGCGGAGGCGAGCTGCTTGAGATCGGCGTCGCACTCGCGCATCCACGCCGACTGGGTGGGCGAGACCTGCGACCACAGCGCCGACTCGGGGTCGGGTACGGCGGCCCGTACGAAGCGGATGACGCTGCGCAGTGCCTCCTCGTCATGGCCTCGGGCCACACCGCTGTGGACGATGCCGCGCTTGCCGTAGACCAGGCTCGCCGCGGCCGCCACATGCTGGCGGGTCCAGCGGTGGAAGACCAGCCAGCGGGCCTCGACGCCGCGCATCTCGCGCTGCGAGGTGGCCTCCAGGACCATGTCGACGGCGTAGCTGCGGCCGGCACTGAGGTCGACGATGATCAGGTCGAACTCGCCGTTGAGCCGGAGCAGGAGGTCCACGCAGCGGCGCAGGTTGTCGTCGGTGGTGGCGAACTCGCCGCCGCCGGCGTCGCCGGGCATGAGGACCAGACTGCCGGAGCCGGGCGGCTGGTTGCGCAGCACGCGGTGCTCGGTGTGCGACCAGACGTCGATACGGGCCGGCTCGCTGACCTCGCCCACCAGATAGGCGTGCAGGCCCCGCTCCTCGGCGGCCTGGCGTGCGTCGGGGACGTCGAAGACGGCCGCCGCGGTGGGCGAGCCGAAATCGAAGTCCAGGTAGCAGACGTCGTCACCGGCCAGCGCCCGGTGGTAGGCGAGGTTGGCGCTGGTGACGGACCTGCCCGTGCCTCCCTTGTCGGAGGCCGCGAAGACGAGCACGGTCACACCCCCTGGGCCGCGGCTTCCCGGGCCCGGGCGAGGGCGTCGAGTTGTCCGAGTACGTCGAGTGTCAACGAGCAGGCGGTGCCGGGCTGTTCGTCCACGAGGTCCCGGGCACGGCGCAACTTGACCTCGATGCTTCTGAGTTCCATCCCGCGGTTGCCACCGGCGGCGGGTGCGGGCTCCATCTGTTCGTTGCCGAGGAGGTGACTGGACTCGCTGAGCAACGCCCGGGCGAGCACGGTCAGTTCGGAGCTGCGGATCGGCGGCTGCTTGTACATCTGGTGCACCTGGACCATCACCTCGGTGACGCGCTCGGTGATGCTCCAGGAGACCGGGCCTTCGGAGAACGGCGACTCGGGGTACGCGGCGTGCACGTTGTCCCACAGGCCTGTGCCCTCACCGTCGCGGATACGGCGCCGCCACACATGGCCGAAGATGTCCTCGGCGAGTCTCAGCAGCCGGTCGTGCGAGGCGAGGTTGCGGGAGAGCGTGCACAGCTGGATGGTCCGCTTGAGCAGCTGCGCCGAGAAGTCCGTCATCTTCCACTGCATGGGCGGGCCGATGCTCTCGCTGCCCTGCAGCGGCAGGGTGACGCCGGGGTTGTGCAGCTGGACCATGGGGTCGTCGCGTGTCATCCGGCTGGTGATGCGCCCGCGTTCGGCGAGGCGTTCCATGACGCTGACGGTGCGGGTCAGGTCGTCGTCGGTGGCGCGGCGCCGCATCAGGTCATGGACGAGGATGGCGGCGACGGAGAGGGAGAAGTACTCGGATTCGAGTTTCTGGCCCGTGGTGCGCCAGGGGATGTCCTCCAGGGGCCAGCGGTCGGTGTCGAAACGCGCGATGCCCGACCAGAACTGCTGGGTGATCTCCCAGCGCAGTCGTAACGCCTCGGCGAGCCTTTGCTGTTCGGGGTTGAGCAGGCCCAGGGTGAGGGTGCGGTCGGAGAAGAGGTCCTGAATACCGTCGAGGGCGACCACGGTGAAGTACAGGTACGGCACGGGGTTGGCGACGCCCACGGGCTGCGGCCCGATCGGTTCGTCGGTCTCGATCTCGGGCGCGTCCTTGACGATGCTCCAGCCCCAGCCGCACTCGAAGAGCTGGTTCTCGTCCTTGAGGCCTTCCTGGACGTCGACACCGAGGACGAAGCTCTCTACGACGGCGGCACGCAGCGCCCGGAAGCGGCGCTGGAACTTCTGCAGCACGTGACGCTGCGACAGCTGTCCCTGGCCGAGAAGTTCGCAGAGCGTACGGCCTTGCGAGGAGTCGGTGTCGAAGACGTTGACGGTGAAGGAGCGCAGCAGGCTCACCATGGCGGCGGTGAGCCGGTTGCTGGTGGCGACCCGCAGTTCCTGGATGGTCTCCAGGATGTCGCTGCGGCGGGTCTTGGACTCGTACACCTTGAGGAAGCCGAGCGTGGCCAGGCAGAGGGTGATCGACATCGAGAACGAGTCGACCACCCCGAGCTCACGCTGTTCCTCGGTGAGGTCCTGGTCCTTGTCCTGGGACTGGAAGTAGTAGCCGCCGGCGAACGTGGGTCTCTTGTCGTCGATGTGCCTCTGCATGAACTGGTTGGCGGCCGTGACGAGGTTGGCGGGGATCTCCAGCCGCCCGCCGGCCTTCCTCATCGCCTTCTGGACGTCGTCCTGGGTGGTGTCCGGATCATCCAGCCGGAACGCCGGGATCTCCGTGGCCGGGTACAGGACGCAGAGCAGGCGTTCCGCGTCGGCGACACTGCTCTCTCCGCCCTGTTTGCCCCATGCCCACCCCCCGCCGTCGAACGAGTTGCGGGCGATCGCCTGCCAGATGTCCAGCAGATGCTGGCGTGGCTTGATCTGCATCCCATGCCCCTCACACAGGCCGCGCTGCCGTCATTTGAGGAAGAGCCCTCTTCTGTTGTGAAGATTCAGTCCTCAATCGGTCGGAATATCGGAGTCCGATTTCCGGTGGCCAAAAGCGATGATCATTCCGGAATAGCCTTCACGCACGGCGGCCGACGCCTGCAGTCGGCGCACGGTCGGGATTCCTTCCACGAAAGGCAACACACTCTGGCGCACGTCCGATTCTCCCACGTCGCACGCGGGGAAGAAATGCTCGCCGGCGTGATAACCCTTCGAATGTTCCATGAACGCCGCGGCGAAGGGCGCGCCGGGAGCCAGGGCGCGCAGGAAGCACTCGACGCCGCGCCTGAACTCGTCGTGAGAGGTGGTCATCGACTCGGCGACGAAGAACATGGTCCCCATGGACCACTGCCCCTCGTGATGCACGAGGTCGAAGAGGTTGCCCGGCTGCGGCTGGACGATCTGGCGGAACCTGGCCCGCGGGTCCGTGTCCCGGTCGAAGGCGGCGTACGCCGCATGCTTGCGCAGGATGCGCCAGAACTGGTCCCAGTGCTCGTCGTAGGACTTGACCTGGCTTTCGAGGTAGCGCACGTTCGCCGGCGAGCGTTCGAGGAGGGTGATGTCGCTGCACCAGGGCAGCATCGCGAGTGCGGGGTAGAGGTTCGCACCGGCCCCTACGTCGATGCCCGAAACCCGCCCGCCGCCTTCTCCTCTGAAATGACCGCCGAAATGATCGCGTACGGTTCGAAGGATCTCCGCGTCCTCTGCCTGTAATTCGCGGTAATTGTGATCAACGTAGGCGATGGGGTCGAACTCGGCCCAGGATACGTCCGCATTCAGCTGCGTACCCCCCGGCGATCTGAAGGTCATCCCCTCACGGTACCCGAAACCGGGCATCCTTCGGGACCCTTCGGAGGCCTGTTGCACCGACGCGCCGGGCGAATTGAGCCGCATGGGGCGCACCGGGGGCGCACCGGGGCGAATGACTTTTTGGACCTGTTCCGGACTTGAACGGCCAGATCGTCCCGCACAAGATGGTCGGAACTCTGCCCAACACACCCGAACGGCAGAGAGCGCGCGTCTCACCTGTACCACCCGTACGGGTGTCAACGTGTCTTTGACTCCTTCCCGCAGGGGGGCGGTATGACTGCGTTTCCAGAGGAACGTTTCTCTTCGCGTGGCGGGCCCACCGGCCCGTCATTGTTCCCCGACCGGGCGTTCGTCGACCGGCCCCTGACGATGAGGGGGGTCATGGAGGAGGATCTGCCCGAACTCCTCCGTGTCGACAGGGAGGCCTTCCCGGACGAACCGTACCCCTACTTCGTGCTGCGCCAACTGCTCGACCTGCACGGGGACTCCCTGCTCGTCCTGGACGACGGGGAGGGCCTGCACGGGTACGTCCTGTACGTCACCACGCAGGACGGCTACCGGAGTTGGGTCGTCAGCCTCGGCGTCACCCGCGACCAGCGGGGGCGGGGGCTGGGCCGGCGGCTGATGCTGGAGGTGCTGCGCCGGCTGCGCGCGGACGGCGTCCGCGAGGTCCGGCTGACGGTGGAGCCGGCGAACGCCGCCGCGATCATGCTGTACCGCTCGCTGGGCTTCTCGTCCGACGAAGGCGTACGAAAGGACTACTTCGGCCCCGGCGAGGACCGGCTCATCATGACGCTCGGCCTGTGAGGCTCGCGGTGCGGGGGTTGTGAGGCTCGCGGCGCGGGGGTTGTGAGGCTCGCGGCGCGGGGGTTGTGAGGCTCGCGGCGCGGGGGTTGTGAGGCTCGCGGCGCGGAGGTTGTGAGGCTCGCGGCGCGGAGGTTGTGAGGCTCGCGGTGCGCCGCTCATGCGGTGAAGCGCCGTACGTAACGCCGCTGCCACGGGGTTTCCACGGCGTGCCGGCCGTAGTGGGTCCGTACGAACTCCACGGCCTGCTCGGGCGGTACGCCGTCCAGCACGGCGAGGCAGGCCAGCGCGGTACCGGTACGCCCGCGACCGCCGCCGCAGGCGACCTCGACGCGCCCGGCCGCGGCGCGTTCCCACACCTCGGCGAACAGACGCCGCGCCTCGCTGCGACTGCTGGGCAGCCGGAAGTCCGGCCACCGCAGCCAGTCGGACTCCCAGGGCACCTCGGGGGGCCGCTTTCCGAGGAGATGCACGGCGTACGTGGGCACCGGCCCGTCCGGCACGGGCCGCCGCAGGGCCCGCCCTCGTACGAGCCGCCCGGACGGCAGCCGCAGGACACCGGGGGCGACGGGGTCCCAGGTGGTCATGCCCTGGGGGACCGTCTTCGGGTCGGGATCGTTCACCGGCCCAGTCTCCGGCGCGCGGCCGGGCGCGAGCACGCCGTTTCGCGCGCAGCGGACCGTCACAGGTCGAGCGTCTCCCCCAGCTCCCGGGCCGCCCGTGCCTCGATCCCCCGGAAGTGGACCGCCATCGCCCGCTCCGCGCCCTCGACGTCCCGTGCCCGTAGTGCGGTGACGATGTCCCGGTGGCGGCGGGCCGTCAGTTCCGGAGGTGTGCCGTCCGTCCAGTCGCGGGCCCGGGCGACCCGGCGGAACACCATCCAGAACGCGCCCAGCAGCTGCGGCACCAGCGCGTTGCCCAGGGACGCGTACAGCAACTCGTGGAACTCCCGGTCGATTTCGGGGAAGGAGCGGCCGTCGCTCCCGGCCGCCTCCATCCGGGCCACCACCACATCGAGCCCGTCCAGCTCCGGCTGGGAGAGTGTCATGGCGACCCGCCGGATCAGCCCCTCCTCCAGCACCTCGCGGACCTGAAGGATCTCGTTCAGGGCGTCCATCGTGTCGTCGGGCCGGGTGAGTGCACGGAAGGTCAGCCCGTCGACGAACGGGGTCAGCGAAGCCTGCCCGACGTACGTTCCGTAGCCGTGCCTGACGTCCACGATGTCCAGCGCCTGGAGCGTCTTGAGCGCCTCGCGCACGGAGTTGCGGCTGACCCCGAGGTCCTCCATCAACTCCGACTCGGTGGGCAGTGGCGCACCGGGCAGGAGTTTGCGATCGAAGATTATCTGCATCACCTCGCGCTGAATCCGGCTGCTCACACGCCGCTCGACCCTGCGCCGGTTTCCGGGCTCCTGAGACATGCGCCGCATCGTACGCCCCGCCTGCGGGTGGATAAATGCCAACTACCCATGTTTCAGCTCGCCATTGGTCGCACCTCTGGCAGCCGGGTCCGTCGTGGTCCGGGACCTTCCCCCGAGCCGATCTTTGCTTGAGGAACTGTGCAGGACGCAACCCCGAGGTAGCGGAGGCGCGGCCCGCCGGCGTTCCCGGAGTACTCCGGGCGCGTCGGCCGCGGGACACCGCTTTCGCTGTCACCATCCTGAGGAGGAGGGCGAGCCGACCCGCAAGGAGCCTTGATGACCTTTCCCACTCCGCTGACCGGTGTCGTCCCACCCGTCTGCACCCCCCTGACACCGGAACGCGAGGTGGACGTCTCCTCGCTCCTCAGGCTGGTCGACCATCTGGTGGAGGCCGGGGTGCACGGCCTGTTCGTGCTCGGCTCGTCGTCGGAGGCCGCATATCTGACGGACCGGCAGCGCAGGCTGGTCGTGGAGTCGGTGGTGGCCCATGTGGCCGGGCAGCTGCCGGTGCTGGCCGGGGCGATCGACATGACGACGCCCCGCGTCCTGGATCACGTCGCCTCCGTCACGGCGGCCGGCGCCCAGGCGGTCGTCGTCACCGCGCCCTTCTACGCCCGCACCCACCCGGCGGAGATCGCCCGCCACTACCGCCGCGTCGCGTCCGCCAGCCCGGTTCCCGTCCTCGCCTACGACATCCCGGTCTCCGTGCACAGCAAACTCCCCGCCGGTCTGGTGCTGGAGCTCGCGGCCGACGGCGTGCTGGCCGGGCTCAAGGACTCCAGCGGCGACCTGGGCGGCTTCCGGGAGGTCCTCACCGGCTCCCGCACCCGCCCCGACACGAGCGGCTTCAGCGTGCTCACCGGCTCCGAGGTCGTCGTGGACGTGGCCCTTGCGCTGGGCGCCGACGGGGCGGTGCCCGGCCTCGCCAACGTCGACCCGCACGGCTATGTGCGTCTCTACCGCCTCGGCCGGGCGGGCGACTGGGACGGCGCGCGGACCGAACAGGAGCGCCTGTGCGATCTGTTCGGCATGGTGGGCGTCGGCGACCCCGCGCGGATGGGCGCCGGCTCGTCGGCGCTGGGCGCGTTCAAGGCGGCGCTGCACCTACGGGGCGTCATCGACTGCCCGGCCACGGCGGAACCGCAGATCCCGCTGTCGCCGCGGGAGGTCGAACGGGTGGGCAAGTTCCTCGCGGCTGCCGGACTGCTCTAGCGGGCCCTGAGCAGGCTCATGGGGACCCGGCGGAACTCGATCCTGTCGTACGTTCCGGCGGTCCCCGTCTCGTACAGAATCCCCGCCATCCCCTCTCCGAGTTGCACCAGGTCGCTGTAGGCCGCCCGCTGCCGGGACAGCGTGAGCACCTTGGTGAACTTCTCCCCGCCGTCGTCGCTGCGCCAGATCGCCATCGCCCGGCGCGCCGTGGGGACGGAGGGACCCGAGAAGAGCAACGGCGCTCCCCGGCCCCCGAGTTGGAGGACGCTGCCCTGGACGACCGGGACGTCGTCCAGGGTGTGCTGCCCGGCGTAGGGGCGGTCCAGGGTTCTGCCGCCGTCGCTGGAGTAGGTGTCGAGACGGTGGCCCTTGCTTGTGCGGTTCTGGTCGCGGGTGCTGAAGTAGATCCGCCCGTCCGGGAGTTGGGCGGCGCTGCTCTCGTTGGGGTCGCCGTGGCCGTCGTACGAGTCGTCGGTGTAGCCCAGGTGCCACGTCCTGCCGCCGTCGTCCGAGTAGATCGCGTGCGCCCCGTAGTACCTGGCCTCCCGCCCGGTGTCGGACGAGCCGGGGGGCGGTGCGGCGGAGTGATTGGCGGGAACGACGATCCGGCCGGCGTGCGGGCCGCGGGTGAGGGCGATCGCATGGCCCGGCCCGGTGGCGTACCACCGCCAGTCGGCCCGCTTCACCTGAGCGGTGATCTCCCGGGGAGCCGTGAAGTGCCGCCCGTCGTCCCCGCTCGACTGCACGAAGACGCGCCGGCCCTGCGCGGGCGTCACCTCGCCGCGCATGATCTGCGCCTCGGTCACTGCACCGCTGTTGTAGGACGTGACCAGCACGATCCGCCCGGTCCGCGGATCCACCACGGGCGCCGGATTGCCCCGGGTGTTCCCCTTGCCTGCTGCGACGACCATCAGCGGCCCCCATGTACAGCCACCGTCGAAGGAGCGCCGGAGCACGACGTCGATGTCCCCGCTGTCCCCCGCCCCGTCCCGCCGCCCCTCGGCGAAGGCGAGCACCGTGCCGCTGCGGGTCGTGGCCGTCGCCGGGATCCGGTAGGTGTCGTAGCCGCCCCGCCCGGCGGTGTACGGCACGGAGGAGGTGCAGCCGGGCGTCGCGGAGGCGTGCGTGGCCGCGAGCGGGGTGAGGAACGCTGCGGCGGCGAGGAGGGCACGGCTGAGGAGTGTCATCCCTCTCCCTCACGGGGTGTCGTCCCGCGCGGGGACGGTGACCGTTGTCGGTCATATGCTCCCCGGGATCGCCGCTCCTGACCCCCGCATCACCGGCGCCTCACCGGCCCGGGTGACTACGACGGCGTGCGTGCCGCCGCCAGCAGCCGCGTCACGTCGTCCGAGCAGATCGTCAGTGCCGCGCCCACCGTGGCCAGGACATCGCGTTCCGCGGGGGTGTACGGGCCGTCCGCCAGGGCGATACGGGCGCCCTGGAGGAGGATCCGCTCACGGCCCGTGGCGGCGAGGTGGGGCGCGAGGGGGTCGAGGGCCTCGTGGAGCTCTATGGCCAGGCTCGCGCCGCCGGGTTCGCCGCAGACGCGGCCGGTGTCCGCGGCCAGGGCCTCGACCAGGGCGCTGAGCCCGTCCACCGTGCAGTCCTCGAAGCCGGCGGCGCGGACCGCGGCGGCGGCCGTCTCCAGGGGCGTACGGGAGCAGGTGCCGCCCGCGGCGAGGACCGCCAGGGCCACCGTGTGGACCGCGTCGCGGAGCATCGCCGAGAAGCGGGTCGTGGTGGGGTGGTCGAGGACGTCCGTGCCGTAGTGGTGGCCGCAGGCGGCGCACTCCACCACCGGGCCCGTCTCGCCGCGCGGCAGGACGGGAACGCCGACGAGGGCGAAGCGGCGGCGGCCGGTGAGGCGCTGGTAGTTGCGGTCACCCCCGCAGCCGGGGCAGAAGAACTCGCCGTCGCCGACTGCCGTCCACGCGATACGGATGCCCAGGACCTGCGCAACACGGCCCTTGCTCAGTCCACGGCCGTTGTGTCCCCGTCCTGGCAGCACGTCGCACCTCCGTAACGCCGCGGCAACATCGCCGCTGCTTGCGTGATGTTAGCCACATTGTTGATGTGGAGTCAGTACCTTGGACGAGACCTGTCCGTGATCTTCGGCCGGCCTGGCTGGTACACGACGTGGCCCCGCCCGCCTTCGGAGGCGGACGGGGCCATGAACGTGCCGGTCAGAGGGTCAGCGGGCGGCGCGGTTGACCGCGGAGACGACCGCCTTCAGCGAAGCACGTGTCGTATTCGCGTCGATGCCGATCCCCCACAGGACCTTCCCGTCGATCGCGCATTCGATGTACGAGGCGGCCTGCGCGGAGGCGCCCTCGCTCATCGTGTGCTCCTGGTAGTCCAGCAGGCGTACGTCGATGCCGATGGACTGCAGGGCGTCGAAGAACGCCGAGATCGGGCCGTTGCCGGTGCCGGTCAGGACGGTGTCCTCGCCGTCGACCGTGGCCTCGACGGTGAGGGTGTCCACGCCGTCCTTGTCGGTCGTCGACTGGCCGGTCTTCACCTGGATACGGCCCCACGGGTTGTCCGGGTTGGGCAGGTACTCGTCCTGGAAGACCGACCAGATCTCCTTCGGCGTGACCTCGCCGCCCTCGGCGTCCGTCTTCGCCTGGATGATCTTCGAGAACTCGATCTGCATCCGGCGCGGCAGGTCCAGCTTGTGGTCGTTCTTCAGGACGTAGGCGATGCCGCCCTTGCCGGACTGCGAGTTCACCCGGATCACGGCCTCGTAGGAGCGGCCGACGTCCTTGGGGTCGATCGGCAGGTACGGAACCGCCCACTCGATGTCGTCGACCGTCTTGCCCTGGGCGGCCGCGTCGGCCTCCATGGCGTCGAAGCCCTTCTTGATGGCGTCCTGGTGGGAGCCGGAGAAGGAGGTGTAGACGAGGTCCCCGATGTACGGGTGGCGCGGGTGGACCTCCATCTGGTTGCAGTACTCCCACGTACGACGGATCTCGTCGATGCCGGAGAAGTCGATCTGCGGGTCGACGCCCTGCGAGAAGAGGTTCATGCCCAGGGTGACCAGGTCGACGTTGCCGGTGCGCTCGCCCTGCCCGAACAGACAGCCCTCGACACGGTCGGCGCCGGCCATCAGCGCCAGCTCGGCGGCGGCGACGGCCGTACCGCGGTCGTTGTGCGGGTGGACGGACAGGCAGACGTACTCGCGGCGGGAGAGGTTGCGGTGCATCCACTCGAAGCGGTCCGCGTGCGTGGACGGGGTCGAGCGCTCCACGGTGGCGGGCAGGTTGAGGATGATCTCGCGGCCCGGTCCGGGCTGCCAGACGTCCATGACCGCCTCGCAGACCTCCAGTGCGAAGTCCAGCTCGGTGTCGGTGAAGATCTCGGGGCTGTACTGGTACCCGAACTCGGTCTCCGGGCCCAGCAGCTTCTCCGCGTACTCCATCACCAGCCGGGTGCCGTCGACGGCGATCTGCTTGATGTCGTCCTTGGAGCCGCGGAAGACGACCCGGCGGAAGACCGGGGCCGTGGCGTTGTACAGGTGGACGTTGGCGCGCTTGGCGCCCTTCAGCGACTCGACGGTCCGCTCGATCAGGTCCTCGCGGGCCTGGGTCAGTACGGAGATCGTCACGTCGTCGGGGATCGCGCCCTCTTCCTCGATGATCGAGCGCACGAAGTCGAAGTCGGTCTGGCCGGAGGCCGGGAAGCCGACTTCGATCTCCTTGTAGCCCAGCTTCACCAGCAGGTCGAACATCTCGCGCTTGCGCACCGGCGACATCGGGTCGATCAGGGCCTGGTTGCCGTCGCGCAGATCCGTGGAGAGCCAGCGCGGGGCCTGGGTGATCCGCTGGTTCGGCCACGTGCGGTCGGGGATGTCGACCTGGTCGTACGGGCGGTACTTGTGGATCGGCATGGACGTGGGCTGCTGGCGGTTCGCCATGTGCGTGGGCTCCTCGATAAGTCCGCGTGTCCGGAAGGACGGCCGACGGCGCAACGCCAAACTCCGCGGGGAGGGGGTCGGCCTCGACTACAGGCCCTCGCCGCGGCAGCTAAGGAGGAGCAGCCCGAAACGCATGATGCTCCGCATGCTAGCCGAGCCGCGCCGGATACGGAGGCCCGTATCAGTATGCGGGACCGGGGTGATATTACGGACAAAAAGTGCGGCGAGTCACAGTCGGCCGGAGTCTCGGATTCCTCATAGCACTTCTTCATGTTCCTCATAGCACTTCTTCATGGAACACACCCCTCCCACTCGCGCCTTTTCACCAATCATGGTTGCAGGTAGTGACAGGATCGTGACGCAGTGCAAGGGTGCCGCACATGACCAACAACGGGGGCTATGAGCCCGTCTTCTGCACGATCGTGCCACCGCATGTCCTCGACAAGCTCGCGCAGCACGAGGACCCCGCGCTCGCCACTCCCGCGCGCCGCACCCTGGAGCGCGACGCCCTGGAGCGCACCCGCCGCCGGCTGACCACGGTCATCGGGGCGCCCACGGTGACGCCGCCCGAGGGCGCGCCCGCCGACCAGCCGCACCGCACCATCTACGACGCCAAGCACCACCAGGACCTGCCCGGCAAGAAGGTCCGCGGCGAGGGCGACGCGCCCGGCAAGGACGCCACGGTCAACCGGGCGTACGCGGGCCTCGGCGCCACCTTCGAGCTGTACCAGAAGGCGTACGGCCGCAACTCCATCGACGGCAACGGCCTGCCGCTGGACGCGAGCGTGCACTTCGGCGTGAACTACGACAACGCCTTCTGGAACGGCGAGCAGATGGTGTTCGGCGACGGGGACAACGAGATCTTCCTCGACTTCACCATCCCGGTCGACGTCATCGGTCACGAACTCACCCACGGCGTCACCCAGTACACGGCGAACCTGGCCTACTTCGGCCAGTCGGGTGCCCTCAACGAGTCGATCTCCGATGTCTTCGGCTCGTTGATCAAGCAGTACACGCTCGGCCAGACCGCCGCCGAGGCCGACTGGCTGATCGGCGCCGGACTGCTCGCCCCGCGCGTCACCGGGAAGGCTCTGCGCTCGATGAAGGAGCCGGGCACCGCGTACGACGACGACCGACTCGGCAAGGACCCGCAGCCGGCCACGATGGACGGCTACGTGAACACCAGCCAGGACAACGGCGGCGTGCACATCAACTCCGGCATCCCGAACCACGCGTTCTACCTGGTCGCCGACGAGCTCGGCGGACATGCCTGGGAGAGGGCCGGACAGATCTGGTACGACGTGCTCACCGGCGGGCAGTTGGAGTCGCAGGCGAGCTTCACGGACTTCGCGAAGCTGACCGTGGCGGCGGCCAAGGCCCGCTACAGCGAAGGCGAGGAGCAGGACGCCGTCCTCAAGGCCTGGGAGCAGGTCGGGGTGCCGACCACGTAGCCCGGACGCCCGGCTCGTACTAGACAGGACCCATGCATATTCGGGTGAGGCGCACGGGCGGGTTCGCGGGCATCGAGCGCCGGGCCGAGGTGGAGACCTCGGGACGGGCCGATGCCCCTGAGTGGCACGCCCTGGCCGAGCGGGCGCTCGCCGCCGGCCGGGGCGCGCCGCCGGCCGGCGTGCCGGACGGCTTCAGCTACGAGATCACCGCGGACGGCAGGACCGTGTACTGCGCGGATCCCTGGCTGACCGAGGAACAGCGGACGCTGATTTCGAGGGTTCTGAAGGAAGGGGCCTGATCCGTGACGGAGGGAAGGGCCCGACCCGTGACGGAGGAAGGCGCCTGACCCGTAACAGGTCGTTCATGCCTGCCCGTTGACTTCTGTTACCGCCGGTAAGGATGATCCGGCGCATGGCGACGAACCCGATACCCCAGATCCCGGCGTTCCCCGACGGCTTCCTGTGGGGCGTCTCGACCTCGGCCCACCAGATCGAGGGGGCGGCGGACGAACGCGAGCCCTCCGTGTGGGACGTGTTCACCGCCGAGCCGGGCCGGGTGAAGGACGGCTCGACGGCGGCGGTGGCCTGCGACCACTACCACCGCTACCGCGAGGACGTGGCGCTCCTGGCCGGCCTCGGCGTGGACGCGTACCGCTTCTCGATCTCCTGGCCCCGGGTGAACTCCCCCGGCGGCCTCGACTTCTACGACCGCCTCGTCGACGAGCTGTGCGCGGCGGGCGTACGGCCGGTGCCGACCCTGTTCCACTGGGACCTGCCGGTCACGCTGGACTGGCAGGAACGGGACACGGCCTCCCGTTTCGCGGAGTACGTCTCGGTCGTCGCCGAAAGCCTCGGCGACCGCGTCACCAAGTGGATCACCCTCAACGAGCCCGCCGAACACACACTGCTCGGCCATGCGCTGGGCGCACACGCCCCCGGCAAACAGCTGATGTTCGACGCGCTTCCGGTGGCCCACCACCAGCTGCTGGCGCACGGTCTGGGCGTACGGGCCCTGCGCGCGGCCGGGGCCACCGACATCGGGATCGCCAACTCGCACGGGCCGACCTGGCCGGCGTCCGGGAAGCAGGAGGATGTGGAGGCGGCGGAGTTCTACGACGTCCTGCTCAACCGGTTGTTCTCCGATCCCCTGCTGCTCGGCCGGTACCCCGAGGGCATCGGCGAGCTGATGCCCGGCGACGTGGAGTCGGACCTCGAGGTGATCGCGGAACCGATCGACTGGTACGGGATCAACTACTACGCGCCGGCGAAGGTGGGCGCGCCGCAGGGCGCCGAGATCGAGTTCGGCGGCCTCACGCTGCCCGCCGAACTCCCCTTCTCCGTCCGTGAGATCGAGGGCCATCCGGTGACGGACTTCGGCTGGCCGGTGGTCCCCGAGGCGCTGACCGAGCTGCTGACCGGCTTCCGCGAGCGCTACGGCGACCGGCTCCCGCCCGTCGTCATCACCGAGAACGGCTGCTCCTACGAGGGCGTCGACGACCAGGAGCGGATCGCCTACCTGGACGGCCACATCCGGGCGCTGCACCGGGCGGTGGAGGCAGGGGTCGACGTGCGCGGCTACTTCGTGTGGTCGCTGCTGGACAACTTCGAGTGGGCCGAGGGGTACGCGCGGCGCTTCGGGCTCGTGCACGTGGACTACAAGACGCAGGAGAGGACACCCAAGGCGTCGTACGGCTGGTTCCGGGACGTGCTGCGGGCGCAGAGATGACGGCCGCCGATCTGCCCGCCGACCCGCCGCTGTCGCGGCCCTCGCGGGCCCTCGCCGAGCCCGTGGAGCCCGTGGGCCGGGGCTGGACGGCCGCGCTCTCGCTCGCCAACGGGGCGATCTGGGTGGGCTGGTTCGGCCCGTTGCAGATCCTGCTCGCCTCCCAGGCCAAGGACTTCGCGCCCGGCTCCGGGATGTCGAAGGAGACGATGCTGGCGTGGGTCACGGGTATCGGCGCGACGGTCTCCCTGGTCGCGAACCCGTTCTTCGGCGCGCTGTCGGACCGGACGACGGCGCGCCGGGGCCGCCGCACACCGTGGATCGTGGCCGGGACGGCGGGCGGTGCACTGTCGTTGCTGCTGCTCGCGGGCGCGGGCGGGGTGTGGACGATGACGGCGGGCTGGTGCCTGGTCCAGCTCACCCTGAACGCGGCCTTCGCAGCGGTCACGGCGGCCGTGCCGGACCGGGTGCCGCGGCTCCAGCGGGGCGCGGTGGGCGGCTGGTTGGGGGCCGCGCAGATCCTCGGGGTGGTCGGCGGGACGGGTCTGGCGACGGCGGCGGGCGGGATCGGCGCGGGTTACGTGGCGTGTGCCGTGTTCACGGTGGCGGGCGTGCTGCCGTACGTACTGCGGTACGAGGATCTGCACCTCGCCGTGGAGGACCGGCCGCCCTGGTCCTGGCGGGGCTTCCTCGCGGGCTTCTGGCTGAGCCCGCGACGGCATCCCGACCTGGGCTGGGCCTGGCTGACCCGGTTCCTGATCAACCTCAGCAACTCGCTGGTGCTGCTGTATTTGCTGTACTACCTGCGGGACCGCCTCCACTACCGCGACCCCGACCAGGGGGTGCTGATCCTGACGGCGGTGAACGGGCTGACGCTGATGGCGACGGTCGTGGTCGGCGGGGTCTGGTCGGACCGGGTAGGCCGGCGCAAGCCGTTCGTGATCTGGTCCGGGGTACTGATGGCGGTTGCGACGGCGGCGCTGTCGGCGTGGCAGACCTGGCCGGGCGCGATCGTCGCGGCGGCGCTGCTGGGCGTCGGCTTCGGCGTGTTCACCTCGGTCGACTTCGCGCTGATGACGGACGTACTGCCGAAGGCCATGGACCGCGGCAAGGACCTGGGCGTGATCAACGTGGCCAACGCCCTCCCACAGGTCGCGGCTCCCGCCCTCGCCGCACCGATCGTGACCTACCTGGGCGGCTACCGGGTGCTGTACGTGGTGTCGGCTGTGATCGGGCTGGCGGGGGCGGTGCTGGTGAGGCGGATCAGGGCGGTCGACTAGGGCCTTTCTTTCGGATCGGCTCGGCGTCGCGGACCGCCGCAAGGCACCGTCTCCATCGGCCGACCTGGTCCGAAGGACAGGCCCTGGCTGTCAGAGGGCTCCGGCATCCCGGGCGGCCCAGACGCTCGGATGGATGGGCCGGAAGCCGAGGTCCCGGCGGATCCGCCGGGTGGACATGATCCCGAACCACGGGTCGGGGTCGGTCCGGGTGTGCATGTCGGCGGGCACCTCGACGCCGTTGAGCTGGTGCAGCTCGACCGCCGTGACGGGGGCGTCGTCGGCGATGTTGTAGACGGGGCCGCTCACCGCCGGTGCGTACAGGAGGCGCATCAGCCCCTGGGCGACGTCGACGTGGTGGGCCATCTGCAGCCGCTGGGCGGATGCCCAGTTCGCGGCCCAGCGCAGCGACTGGGCGAGATGTGGGTCGCCTTCGCCGTAGACGAAGGGCAGCCGGGCGACGCGCACCTCCATCGCCTCCAGCGCGAGCAGCTCCCGCTCGGCCGCCGCCTTGGACTCGGCGTAGGCGCCCCACATCTCACCGCCGGGCCGGATCTCGTCGTCCTCGGTCATCGGACGGCCCCGTCCGGTGCCGTACACGATCCCGGTGCTGACCTGCACGAATCGCCGCACACCGGAGGCCAGGGCGGCCCGCCCCAACGCCACCGCCGCATCCCGGTTGACGGCCCATGCCTCCTCGTCCGGCACCCCGCGAAAGGAGGCGGCGACGTTCACGACCGCGTCCACTCCGGCCACGGCCTTGCCGAGGGCCTCCTCGTCCCGCAGATCCCCGACGGCGACCTGGGCGCCCAGCTCCGCGAAGGCCTCGCCACGCGCCGCGTCCCGCACCAGGACCCGCACCTGCTCTCCCTGCTGCCGCTGTGCCAGCAGCCTCGGCACGAAACGCCGGCCGACCTGTCCCGTCGTCCCTGTCACCAATGTCAGCATCGTGTGCTCCTCTCGTCGGTGACCAGCCTCGGCCGACGCCGGTGCGACCGGGAGAGACCTCTTGATCAGGGGATCGGCAGTCCCTGGATAAGCCAGGCGGACTGCCGCAGGCTGGAAGGGTGAACCGAGCCGAACTCGCCGACTTCCTGCGCCGCGGCCGCGCCCGCCTGAAACCCTCCGCCGTGGGCCTCACGGCCGGCGCGCGCCGCCGTACGCCGGGGCTGCGCCGGGAGGAGGTGGCTCAGCTGGCCGGCATGTCCGCGGACTACTACACCCGCCTGGAACAGTCCCGGGGCCCGCGCCCGTCCCGCCAGATGCTGACGGCGCTGGCCCGCGCCCTGCGTCTGACGGACGACGAGCGGGACCACCTCTTCCATCTGGCCGGCGAGGAGCCGCCACGCCACGGATGGGGGTCCCCCCTGCTCGAGCGAAGTCGAGAGCTCGGGGGAGCGTCCGCGCATGTGAACCCCGGTCTGCTGCTGGTCCTGGACCGCCTGTACGACACCCCGGCGATGGTGGCGAGCGACTGCGGCGAGGTACTGGCCCAGAACGCGATGTCCAGGGCGCTGTCGGGGGACGTCTTCGCCCGCCCACCCCGCGACCGCAACCTGATCCGCCGTTTCTTCCTGGACCCGACGGCACGGGAACTGTTCCCACCGGAGGACGTGGCCGAGCATGCCCGCGCCCATGTGGCCAATCTGCGGGCGGTGTCGGCCCGCCCCGACGGCCCGGAGCCGACGGCCCTGGTGGCCGAACTGCGTGCGTCGAGCGAGGAGTTCGCGCGGCTGTGGGATGAACACCAGGTGGCGGTGCGCCGCCAGTCGACGAAGCGCTTCCGGCACCCCTTGGTCGGCCTCCTGGAGCTGGACTGCGAGGTCCTCCTGAACCAGGACGGCCACCACATGCTCATCGTCCACACGGCCCGCCCGGGAACGGAGTCGCACGAGCGCCTCCAGCTCCTGCGGGTGGTGGGCCTGCAGGACATGTCCCCGAGCCCGCTCCTCAAACCCCGGACGAGCTGATTCGCGGGATGCGCCCCACAACCCCGTGAAAAGCCCTACGGCTCTGTCAGCCCCGCGTCGTACTCTTGAAATCGCGAGGCCGCCCTCAGCTGCGCGGCCGTATGGAGGAGGAATCGCAGGCCTACAGAGCCGGCCCATGACTCAGACACCCACAGCGCACAGCCCCGCGGAGGGACAGGCCCGAGCGCACTTCACCGTCCCCGCTCAGCACCCCATGGTCACCGTGCTGGGGTCCGGAGACTCCCTCCTGCGCGTGATCGAGAAGGCTTTCCCGGCGGCCGACATCCATGTCCGGGGCAATGAGATCAGCGCGGTCGGCGACCCGGCGGACGTCGCCCTGGTCCAGCGCCTGTTCGACGAGATGATGCTGGTGCTCCGCACCGGACAGCCGATGACGGAGGACGCAGTGGAACGCTCGATCGCCATGCTCCGGGCGAGCGAGAACGGGGAGGGCACCGAGGAGACCCCGGCCCAGGTGCTCACGCAGAACATCCTGTCCTCGCGCGGCCGCACGATCCGCCCCAAGACGCTCAACCAGAAGCGGTACGTGGACGCGATCGACAAGCACACCATCGTGTTCGGCATCGGGCCCGCCGGTACCGGCAAGACCTACCTCGCCATGGCCAAGGCGGTGCAGGCCCTGCAGTCCAAGCAGGTCAACCGCATCATCCTGACCCGCCCTGCCGTGGAGGCGGGCGAGCGCCTCGGCTTCCTGCCCGGCACGCTGTACGAGAAGATCGACCCGTATCTGCGCCCGCTCTACGACGCGCTGCACGACATGCTCGACCCCGATTCCATTCCGCGGCTCATGGCCGCCGGGACGATCGAGGTCGCGCCGCTCGCGTACATGCGTGGCAGGACGCTCAACGACGCCTTCATCATCCTCGACGAGGCCCAGAACACGAGCCCCGAGCAGATGAAGATGTTCCTCACCCGTCTCGGCTTCGACTCGAAGATCGTGATCACCGGTGATGTGACCCAGGTCGACCTCCCGGACGGCACGAAGAGCGGTCTGCGTCAGGTCCAGGAGATCCTGGAGGGCGTGGACGACGTCCACTTCTCCTGGCTGTCGTCGCACGATGTCGTACGGCACAAGCTCGTCGGCCGTATCGTCGACGCGTACGAGAAGTACGACACCAAGCACGGCACCGAGAACGGCACGCACAAGGGCGGCCGGGGCCGGTCCGGGCACAAGGGGAAGTAGAGACACGGCACCACCATGTCGATCGACGTCAACAACGAGTCCGGCACCGAGGTCGACGAGCAGGCGATCCTCGACATCGCCCGCTACGCGCTCGCGCGGATGCGCATCCACCCGCTCTCCGAGCTCTCGGTGATCGTCGTGGACGCCGACGCCATGGAGCAGCTGCACGTCCAGTGGATGGACCTGCCGGGACCGACGGATGTCATGTCCTTCCCGATGGACGAGCTGCGGCCGCCGTCCAAGGACGAGGACGAACCGCCGCAGGGGCTGCTCGGCGACATCGTGCTGTGCCCGGAGGTCGCCGCCAAGCAGGGCGCCGAGGCACCAACGCAGCACTCCATGGACGAGGAGCTCCAGCTCCTGACCGTCCATGGAGTGCTGCACCTGCTCGGCTACGACCACGAGGAGCCCGACGAGAAGGCCGAGATGTTCGGCCTCCAGGCCGCCATCGTGGACGGCTGGCGTGCGGAGAAGGGCCTGACCGGCCCGTCCCCGGCCCCGACCGTGTCATGAGCCCCCAGCTCGTCACCGGCGCCGTCGCCCTGGTCGTCGTCGCCTGGCTGGCCGCCTGCGCGGAGGCGGGCATCGCGCGCGTCTCCAGCTTCCGTGCCGAGGAAGCCGTACGCAGCGGCCGGCGCGGCAGCGACAGGCTCGCCCAGGTCGCCGCGGACCCCACCCGCTATCTCAACGTGGCGCTCCTGGTCCGCGTCGCCTGCGAGATGGCCGCCGCCGCGCTCGTCACATACGCCTGCCTGGAGGAGTTCCACGACACCGCCGAGGCCCTCCTGGTCGCGATCGCGGTCATGGTCCTGGTGTCGTATGTCGCCGTCGGCGTCTCCCCGCGCACCATCGGCCGCCAGCACCCGCTGAACACGGCGACGGCGGCGGCGTACGTCCTGCTGCCGCTGGCCCGGATCATGGGTCCGATCCCGTCGCTGCTCATCCTCATCGGTAATGCCCTCACCCCCGGCAAGGGCTTCCGCCGCGGCCCCTTCGCCTCCGAGGCGGAGCTGCGCGCGCTCGTCGACCTCGCGGAGAAGGAGTCCCTCATCGAGGCCGAGGAGCGCCGCATGGTGCACTCGGTCTTCGAACTGGGCGACACCCTCGTACGCGAGGTCATGGTCCCGCGGACCGACCTCATCGTCATCGAGCGCTACAAGACCATCCGCCAGGCCCTCACCCTGGCCCTGCGCTCCGGCTTCTCGCGCATCCCCGTCACCGGGGAGAGCGAGGACGACATCGTCGGGATCGTGTATCTGAAGGACCTGGCCCGCAAGACGCACATCAGCCGGGACGCGGAGTCCGAGCTGGTGTCCACCGCCATGCGGCCGGCCACCTTCGTGCCCGACACCAAGAACGCGGGCGACCTGCTGCGCGAGATGCAGAAGGAGCGCAACCACGTCGCCGTCGTCATCGACGAGTACGGCGGCACGGCCGGGATCGTCACCATCGAGGACATCCTGGAGGAGATCGTCGGTGAGATCACCGACGAGTACGACCGCGAGCTGCCGCCGGTCGAGGTGCTCGGCGGGGACCGCTACCGGGTCACCGCCCGCCTCGACATCGGCGACCTCGGCGAGCTGTACGGGCTCGAGGCCTACGACGACGAGGACGTGGAGACGGTCGGCGGGCTCCTCGCGAAGGCGCTGGGCCGTGTGCCCATCGCCGGGGCGTCGTCCATGGTCGAGCTCCCGGACGGCCGGGAACTGCGCCTGACCGCGGAGGCCGCGGCCGGTCGCCGGAACAAGATCGTGACCGTGCTGGTGGAGCCGGTGGGCCCGGTCGAGCCCCCGGAAGAGGAGCCGAAGCCGGAATGACCCCTCAGGAGCTGCGCGCCTTCTGTCTGTCCTTCAACGCGGCGGTGGAGGACTTCCCGTTCAACCCGGAGACCTCGGTCTTCAAGGTGCAGGGCAAACTCTTCGCGCTGTCGAACCTGGAGGCCCGGCCCCTGAAGGTCAACCTCAAGTGCGACCCGGAGGACGCGGTCCGGCTGCGCGGTGAGTACGAGGGCCTGATCGTCCCGGGCTGGCATATGAACAAGCGCCACTGGAACACCGTCACGGTCGACGGAGAGCTCCCGGACCGGGTGGTCCGGGAGCTCATCGAGGACTCGTACGACCTGGTCGTCGCCGGTCTACCGCGCGCCGACCGCCTCCGTCTCGACCGCCCCTGAGGAGCCCGTCCGGGTCCGCAGTCCCAGCGCCACCAGCACCGCCGCCACCAGCACGATCGCCGCGTCGAGGGCCATGACCGTGTGGACGCCGGTCAGCAGGTCCGAGGAGGTCGTGGCCAGGACGCCGAGCAGCGGGATGCCGACCGTGATGCCGACCTGCTGGGTCGAGGTGACCAGGCCGGTGGCCAGGCCCTGCTCCTCGTCGGGGACGCCGGACGTGACGGTGAGCCCGTAGGAGATGATCGCGCCCAGGTGGCACATGCTGGCCAGGGAGACGGCCGCCGTGGCGAGCCACACCGACCAGACATGCGCGTTCAGGCCCAGCAGGGCGGCGACCAGGGCGCCCTGCCCGATGAGCGAGCCGACCAGGGTGCGGCGGGCGCCGAAGCGGCCGATGACCTTCGGGGCGCAGGTGCCCGCCACCGCCGACAGCACGCCCTGGAAGCCGAAGACCAGACCCGTCTCGAAGGCCGACAGGTGCAGAACCTCCTGGAGGTAGAGGGTCAGTACGAAGACCACGGTCGACATCATCGAGAAGGTGACCAGACCGCCCAGGTTGCCCCATGCCACCGTGCGGCGGCGCAGCATGGGCAGCGAGACCAGGGGCGCTTCGGTGCGGGACTCGATCGTCACGAACGCCGTCAGCAGCAGCGCGCCCGCGGCGAGCGTTGCGATGACATCCGCGTGGCCGAAGCCGTGGTCCGCCGCCGTCGACAGGGCGTAGATCAGGGAAAGCAGACCGCCGGTGACCGTGATCGCGCCGGGCGCGTCCAGACGGGGACGCTCCGGGGTGCGGGACTCGGGCAGCAGACGGGGCGCGAGCGGCAGCACGATCAGTGCGAACACGGCGAGCAGGCCCATCGTGGAGCGCCAGCCGAGCGCGTCGGTGAGGACGCCGCCGGCGACCATGCCGACCGTGAAACCGAGGGACAGCAGCGTGCCGGAGATACCGAGGGCGCGGTCGCGGGCCGGGCCCTCGGGGAAGGTGGTGGTGAGCAGGGACATGCCGGTGGGGACGATGGCGGCAGCGCCCAGGCCCTGGAGCGCCCGGCCCGCCAGGAACGACGTCGGGTCCCAGGCCAGCGTCGCCAGCAGCGAGGCCGCGCCGAAGAGGGTCAGCCCGGCGAGGAACAGCCTGCGACGGCCGTAGAGGTCGCCGATACGGCCGAACAGGAGCAGGAAGCCGCCGGACGGCAGCGCGAACGCGGTGACCGCCCACTGCAGTGCGGACCGGCTCATGCCCAGGTCCGCGCCGAGCACCGGCAGCGCCACGTTCAGGACGGAGAAGTCGAGCGCGACCATGAACTGGGCCGCGCAGAGCACGAAGAGGACGAGTTTGTCGCGCGTCGACAGCCGGGGGTTGTCGAGCGGTGGGGTCGTCGGGGTGGTCGAGGTGGTGGTGTCGATCGCCATGGGCAAGAGCCTCGGGCGAACGGAATATCCGTGGGGAGTCGGAACTTATCGTGGTGGTGGCACCACCAGACAGTACGAGGGGGAAGTACGTGCCTGAGGATGCGCTCAAGAGCCATCGGCTGCGGGAGTTGCGCGAGTTCCTGATGAGCAGGCGGGCCCGGGTCACCCCGGCGGAGGCAGGGCTGCCCGACGGCGGGGCGAGGCGCCGTACACCCGGGTTGCGCCGCGAGGAGGTCGCCGTGCTCGCCGGCGTGGGCGCCTCCTGGTACCAGTGGCTGGAACAGGGACGGGACATCTCCGTCTCGCCGCAGGTCCTGGACTCCGTCGCGCGGGTGCTGCGGCTGAGCAACGCGGAGCGGCGCCATCTCTACATGCTCGCCGGGCTGAACCCGCCCGCGCCCGAACCGGCGGCCGACCACGGCTGCGAGGGCCTGCGGCGGCTGATCGACACATGGATGCCGTATCCGGCCCACATCATGGACATGTACTACAACTGCGTGATGTACAACGAGGCCGCGGGCTGGGTGCTCGGTATGCGGCCCGAGATCACGCAGAACTGCATGGTCGACTTCTTTACCGACCCGCTGTACCGCTCCCGCACCAACAGCTGGGAGCGGAACGCGCGCACGGTGGTCGCCCAGTTCCGGGCGGCGAGCTCGGCCCGCCCCGACGACGAGGGGTTCCGGGCGCTGCTCGACCAGCTGAAGGACGCGAGCGCGGAGTTCCTGGAGCTGTGGGAGCAGCGGGACATCCAGGACGCCGGGGTGATCCGCAAGGAGCTGGACCATCCGCTGGCCGGTCTGCTGTGCGTCGAGTCGACGGCGTTGAAGGTGCCGGCCCGGCCCGATCTGACGATCGTGCTGCACACCCCGCTGGACGAGGCGAACACCGCGGCGAAGCTGGAGTGGTTGGCGTCGCCGGAGGGCAGGCGCGGGGCGATGTATCCCGTCGCGGGATGACCTTGGACGTACCCGTTGCGGGATGACCTTGGACGTCCCGGTCGCTGGATGACCTTGGACGTACCCGCTGCGGGATGACCATGGCCGTTCTTCGTATGCTCGGGGCATGACCGACAGCAACGCGCTCGACCCCGAGGACCGCAAGATCGTCACCCTGGCCCGTTCCGCGCGGGCCCGCAACAGTGTGCCCGAGGGGGCCGCTGTACGGGACGAGACCGGACGTACGTACGTCGCCGGGACCGTCGCCCTGGAGTCGCTGAAGCTGAGCGCGCTGCAGACGGCGGTGGCGATGGCGGTGGCGTCCGGGGCGAAGTCCCTGGAGGCGGCGGCGGTCGTCACCGAGGCCGAGGGCGCGTCCGCGGAGGACCGGGCGGCCGTACGGGACCTGGGTGGACCCGATACCCCGGTTCATGTGGCGGGGCCCGACGGAACGGTTCGTGTGACGGTGACCGCGGGCTGAGAGCCCCTGTACCGTACGACTTCGGCCACTTTTCCTGACCCTTGAAGAAACCGCCCGGCATCCCTTGCAATCCCAAGGCCCCGGCGCATCAATGGAATCGCTAGTTCCGACGGACCGTCAGATTCACGCCGCGCAGCGTGCCGCACCCCGCTCGCGGATGGCCCGCGTACACGCCTGCCTGCACCCGTCACCGTGATCCCGTGACGCCCCCGTGTGCGCGGCCCGCGGCGGTCCGTTCGGCCGTCCCCACATGGCAATTCCCGTACCAGGGAAGGGATTCCGATGAAACGCAAGCGACTCGGCACGGGCACGGCGTTACTCGCGGCGGTCGCCGCGGCCGGCCTGGCCTTCACCCAGACCGCGGCCGCCGTCACTCCCCAGACGGCGACCATCACCGCCGACTGCGGCAGCTTCGGCGGCGGCGCGGCCACACTCACGGCGACACAGGACGGCACCGCCGCCACGATCACCGTCACGTCCTCCGCGCTCACCGCTCCGATCGCGCTGGGCCAGGACTCGATCTCGTCCACTCTCTCCCTGGTGAAGGCGAACGGCGATACGACCGTCTTCAGCGGTACGAAGAACCCGGCCATGGCGGCCGGCGACTCCGTCACGGTGGGCCCGCTCGACGGCACCGTGGCCTCCGGCGACAGCCTGGAGGCGTACGGCGGCTCACTGCAGATGACGGTCTTCGGTATCACCATCACCTGTACGGCGACCGGGCCGCAGTCACCGGGTCCGTTCGTGTTCGACTAGCCGCGCGTTCGGGGGAGCCCGCCGGGCCCGTGGGCCGGTGCCGTCCGGACGAGGGGCGGCACCGGCCCACGCACCGGGCGCACCGAAGAGCGCGAAGGACACGCGCGAGTCGGCGAGCGCGACCTTTCTTCGCGCTGCCGTGGCTGGTGGCGGCGGTGGTGTTCGCCGTGGGGGTCGTGACAGGGGTGGCGACGGTCAGAGCGCGTCGGGGCCGCGCTCGCCGGTCCGTACCCGCACCACCGTCTCCACCGGCAGCGCCCACACCTTCCCGTCCCCGATCTTCCCGGTCTGCGCGGCCTTCACGATCGCGTCGATGACGGCGTCGGCGTCCGCGTCCTCGACCACGATCTCGATCCGGACCTTGGGCACGAGGTCGACCTGGTACTCGGCACCGCGGTACACCTCGGTGTGGCCGCGCTGACGGCCGTAGCCGCTCGCCTCCGTCACGGTCAGGCCGTGCACGCCGATCTCCTGGAGGGCGGTCTTGACGGCGTCGAGACGGTGGGGCTTGACGATCGCGGTGATGAGCTTCATGCCTGGGGCGTGACCTTCTGCGTGGCGGCGGGGACGGAGTGGGCGACCGGGGCGCCATGGCCCAGGACCCCGTGATCGTAGGCGGTCTCGGCGTGCACCGTAAGGTCCAGGCCGGTGTGCTCCTGCTCCTCGCTCGCGCGGAAGGCCATCACCCTGTCGATCAGCTTGGCGATGCCGTACGTGACGCCGAAGGCGTACGCGACGACGACCACGGCCGGCAGCTGCTTGCCGAGCGGGGCGAGCCCGCTCGGCGTGGGCATCTGTCCGAGTAGTTGACCTTGAACTTCCAGCTCACCGCGTATGAGCTTGGCGTCCTTCTTGGGGGTCGGCAATCGGCCGGTTGTGCGGCGGGGCTCTTTCGATCAGGGACAATGGGCGCCATGAGCGTTCGCAGTCAGTCATCCGAGCCGTCCGAGGCCACCCACCGCGCCGGCTTCGCCTGCTTCGTGGGCCGCCCGAACGCGGGCAAGTCCACCCTCACGAACGCTCTGGTCGGGCAGAAGGTGGCGATCACCGCGAACCAGCCGCAGACGACGCGGCACACGGTACGGGGGATCGTGCACCGGCCCGACGCCCAGCTCATCCTGGTGGACACCCCCGGGCTGCACAAACCGCGCACGCTGCTTGGCGAGCGCCTCAACGACGTCGTCCGTACGACCTGGGCCGAGGTCGACGTGATCGGCTTCTGTCTGCCCGCGAACGAGAAGCTCGGTCCCGGGGACCGCTTCATCGCGAAGGAACTGGCGTCGATCAAGAAGACGCCGAAGATCGCGATCGTCACGAAGACCGACCTCGTGGACAGCAAGAGGCTCGCCGAGCAGCTCATCGCGATCGACCAGCTCGGCAAGGAGCTGGGGTTCGAGTGGGCGGAGATCGTGCCGGTGTCGGCGGTCGGCGACAAGCAGGTCGACCTGCTGGCCGACCTGATCGTCCCGCTCCTGCCGGAGGGGCCGGCCCTGTACCCCGAGGGCGACCTGACGGACGAGCCCGAGCAGGTCATGATCGCCGAGCTGATCCGTGAGGCCGCACTGGAGGGCGTACGCGACGAGCTCCCGCACTCCATCGCCGTCGTCGTCGAGGAGATGCTCCCGCGCGAGGACCGGCCCGCCGACAAACCCCTCCTCGACATCCACGCCTTCGTCTACATCGAACGCCCCAGCCAGAAGGGCATCATCATCGGCCCCAAGGGCAAGCGCCTGAAGGAGGTCGGTATCAAGTCGCGCAAGCACATCGAGGCGCTGCTCGGGACGCCGGTGTTCCTGGACCTCCATGTGAAGGTGGCGAAGGACTGGCAGCGTGACCCGAAGCAGCTGCGCCGCCTGGGCTTCTGAGGGGTTTTCGCCCCCGCCCCTACCCGTCCCACCTCCAGGGGCTCCGCCCCTTCGACCCCGCTGGGGGCTCGCCCCCGCACGCCCGCGGGGACTGCGTCCCCTGCACCCCTCGCGGGGCTCCGCCCCCGCACCCCGCTGGGGCTACCGCCCCAGACCCCCTTTTCGGGGGCCAGCCCCCGAACCCCCGCTCCTCAAACGCCGGAGGGGCTGATATTCCCCGGCCGGGCCCGAGCCTTTCAGCCCGTCCTAGAGGTCCCCCCTGCTCAAGCGAAGCCGAGAGCTCGGGGGAGTTCGAGGACAAGGCCGTTCAGGCCAACAGCCGGGGTCCGGGGGCGGCAAGCCCCCAGGGACAGGAAGGGTAGGGCTGATTTTCCCCCGCCGGGCCTGAGCCTTTCAGCCCGTCGTGGGGGTCCCCACTGCTCGAGCGAAGCCGAAAGCTTGGGGCAGTTCGAGGACGAGGCTGCTCAGGCCAACAGCGGGGGTCCGGGGGCGGCAGCCCCCAGGGACGGGAAGGGTAGGGGCGGCGGGGGCGGAGAACCCCGGGTCACGCCGAGCGGCGGAAGCCGATTGTCGGGACCGCCCGGCGGCGGGGCCACGGCGGGATCTCCTCCTCCGGGACCAGATCCTCCAGGAACGCGTACCGCCGCAGCGCCGCCGGGTCCTGGTTCTCGTAGGACTGGACCTTGCGCCACCACGCCCCGACCTCGGACCAGCCGGGCGCCGAGAGCGAGCCGCCGAACTCCTGCACGGACAGCGCGGCCGTCAGGCCCGCGAAGGCGAGGCGGTCGGCCAGCGGCCACTCGGCCAGGGTGCCGGTGACGAAGCCCGCCACGAAGACGTCGCCCGCGCCCGTGGGATCCAGGGCCTCCACGGCGATCGCGGGCACGCTGGCGGCCTCCCCGGTCCGTCCGTCCACCGCGTACGCCCCCTCCGCACCAAGGGTGACCACGGCCAGCGGCACGAGTTCGGCGAGCCGGTGCGCGGCGGCGCGCGGGCAATCGGTGCGCGTGTACCGCATGGCCTCCTCGGCGTTCGGCAGAAAGGCCTCGCAGCACGCGAGGTCGGACAGGCCCGCCAGGTCCCAGGCCCCGGTGTCGTCCCAGCCGACGTCGGCGAAGATACGGGTGCCCCGCCCCGCGGCCTCGGAGATCCACGGGGCGCGGTGGCCCGGGGTCAGTGAGGCGACGGCGGCCCGGGCGCGGGGCGGGCAGGCCGGCGCGGGCTCCTCCGGTGGCGGCTCGTGGCCGTGGGAGACCATGGTCCGCTCGCCCTCGTAGGCCATGGAGACGGTGACCGGCGAGTGCCAGTGGGGAACGGTCCGCGACGGCGAGAGGTCGATGCCCTCGCCCTGCTCCAGGGCGTCCCAGCAGTACTCGCCGTAGTGGTCGTCCCCGAAGGCCGCCGCCAGGGAGGTCTTCAGGCCCAGGCGGGCCAGCGCGGTGGCCATGTTGGCGACGCCGCCGGGGCTCGACCCCATCCCTCGCGCCCAGGACTCGGTTCCGCGCACCGGGGCGGAGTCGAGCCCGGTGAAGATGATGTCGAGGAAGACGGTCCCCGTGAGGTAGACGTCCCAGGGCGGGTCTCCGGGGGCGCGCAGGGCGGCCAGAGGGTCGATGTGGGGGTGACGGTACGGTCCCTCTCCGATGAGCGCAGTCACGGTGGCTCCCTGGCATGGTGCGGATCCAGCCAGTGTGCACCACCGTCCCTGCGGGCGGTCCGGATCACGCTGGAGCCGCCGTTTCGGGGGCCGGTTCGCCTACGGGGGCGCTGCGGCGCTACCAGCGAGGCACCACCGGCGTGACCCAGTCGGGGTCCGCCACACGCATCGCCGCGTCGTCGTCGCGGTCGCGCAGGGTTCCGTCGTCGGCGAGCCAGCGCTCGTGGAGGGCGGCCAGCCGGTCGCGGTCCAGCGTGACCCCCAGGCCTGGGGCGTCCGGAACCACGATCGTGCCGTCCTGGAAGGTGAGGCGCTCGGTGATGACGTCCTCGGACTGCCAGGGGTAGTGGGTGTCGCAGGCGTGATGGAGACCGGGCACGGTCGAGGCGACGTGCGTCATCGCGGCCAGGGAGATGCCGAGGTGCGTGTTGGAATGCATGGACACCCCGACCCCGAACGTACGGCAGATCGCGGCGAGTTCACGGGTGTTGCGCAGCCCGCCCCAGTAGTGGTGGTCGGAGAGCACGACCTGGACGGCGCCGCGCGTGAACGCCTCCTCGATCTCGGCGAACGTGGTCACGCACATGTTGGTGGCGAGCGGCACGCCGGTCCCCGCGGCGACCTCGGCCATGGCGGGCGTGCCGAGGGCCGGGTCCTCCAGGTATTCGAGGACGTCGCCCAGCTCCCGGGCCACCTTCAGCGCGGTCTGAACGGACCAGGCGCCGTTCGGGTCCAGCCGCAGCGGATGCCCGGGAAACGTCTCGGCGAGGGCGCGGATCGCGGCGACCTCCTCGTCCGGCGGAAAGACGCCGCCCTTGAGCTTGAACGACGTGAAGCCGTACCGCTCCTTGAACGTCCGGGCCTGTGCCACGACTCCCGCCGGATCGAGGGCCGCGCCCCAGTCGTCCTTCTCGCACACCACGCCCCCGGGGTGGCCGGCCCACTTGTAGAAGAGGTACGCGCTGTACTCGACCGCGTCCCGGACCTTGCCGCCGAGCAGCGCGTGCACGGGCAGGCCGAGTGCCTTGCCGAGGGCGTCGAGGCAGGCGACCTCGAAGGCGGAGACGACGGACAGCCGCAGCTTGTCGGCGGTCTGGACACCGCGCAGCCCGCCGACGTCGACCTGGTCACGGGTCCGGGAACGGTCGACGGCGACCTCGTCGGCGACGGTGAACAGACCGTTGAGGTCCGTGATGTGACGGCCGATCAGCCGGTCGGCGAAGGGCCGGGCCAGCTCCAGGTACTTGGTGTCGCCGTATGTCTCGCCGACCCCCGTGGTCCCGTCGGCGGTCACCACCTCCACGATCAGCCGGGGGGTGTACGGCTGGTGGACGCCCTGTGTGTTCAGCAGCGGCGGGTCGGCGATCAGGATCGGGGTCAGGCGCACCTCGGCGACGGAAAGGTCACGGGAGGTCTCGGCGGTCACAGGGCGGCTCCTACGAGGTCGAGTCCGGTGGCGAGCAGGGTCCTGAGGTCGGCCAGGTCGGCGGCCGAGGGGTCGGTGAGCGGGGCGCGCACGGGTCCCACCGGGCGCCCGCGCAGCCGGGCCGCCGCCTTGACCAGCGACACGGCGTATCCGGGCACCCGGTCTCGGAGGGCGACGAGCGGGACGTAGAAGTCGCGCAGCAGTGTGTCCACCGTGCCGTCGTCGCCGTCGCGCAGGGCGGTGAAGAAGGCGTTCGCGATCTCGGGTGCGAAGGCGTGGACGGCGGAGGAGTAGGCGGGGACGCCGACGGCGGCGTACGCGCGTGCCTGGATCTCTGCGGTGGCGGCCCCGTTGAAGAACAGGAAGTCCCCGGGGGCGGAGAGGGTGAGCCGTTGCAGCCGGTCGAGGTCGCTGTGCCCGTCCTTGAGTCCGATGACGCCGGGGATCGCGGTGATGCGCCGGAACGCCTCGACGCCGTAGGCGACCTGGCCGCGCTGGTAGGCGACGATCGGGAGCCGGGTGCGGGCGGCGATGTGCTCCAGCTGCGCGACGAGCCCGTCCTGCGGGGCGGCGACGAGGTAGTGCGGCAGGACGAGCAGCGCGTCGGCGCCGACGTCCTGCGCGATCCGCGCGAACCGTACGGCCTGCGCCCAGCCGTATCCGGTCCCGGCTACGACGGGCACACAGCCGCCGGCCTCCTCCACCGCGGCGGCGACGACCTGCGCGTACTCCGCCTCGTCCAGGGAGAAGAACTCGCCGGTGCCACAGGCCGGGAAGAGCGCGCCGGGCCCGGTGGCGAGCTGCGCCGCGACATGGGCGCGGAAGCCGTCCGGATCGAGCGAGCCGTCCTGGTGGAAGCTGGTGAGCGGGAACGACAGGACCCCCTGCGCCATACCGTCCCTCAGCCGCCGTACCACGGAATCCGTGTCCGCATCCCTACCGCCGCCCACGCCGCGCTCATCTCCCTATATAGACGTCATCCATGTATGAAGATGAAGGTTAGATAGCCGAAATGGGCCCGTCAATGGCCGGGTGCGCGGCGGCCATCGCCCTCCCCCGCCCGGATTACGATCGGCGCATGTCAGACACAGGGGGCGTCCGCGAGGTGAAATCGGCCGCACGCACGGTCGAGCTGCTTGAACTGCTCGCCGCGCGGGTCGACCGCCCGGCACGCCTGCAGGAGCTCGCGGACGAGCTCGACGTGCCGCGCAGCTCGATGTACGCCCTCCTGCAGACCCTGATCTCGCGGGGCTGGGTGCGTACGGACGTCACGGGCTCGCTCTACGGCATCGGCATCCACGCCCTGCTGACCGGCACGAGCTATCTGGACTCCGACCCGCGCGTCCGCGTCGTACGCCCTTATCTGGACGAGGCGTCGGAGGCGCTCGGCGAGACGATCCACATGGCGCGCCTCGACGGCACTGACGTGGCGTATCTGGCGACGCGCGAGTCGCACGAATACCTGCGCACGATCAGCCGGGTGGGCCGGCGTCTGCCCGCGCACGCGGGCGCGCTCGGCAAGGCACTGCTGGCGGAACGGCCCGACAAGGCGCTGCCGGAGGGCCCCTACGAGGCGCTCACCCCGAACACGCTCACGTCCCGCGCATCCCTGCTGGCGGACCTGGCCGCGACCCGCGAGCGGGGTCACTCGATCGACCGCGAGGAGGGCGTCATCGGCATCGTCGGTTTCGGCTTCGCCCTCCGCTACGACACCCCGGCCCAGGACGCCATCAGCTGCTCGGTGCCGGTGGCCCGGCTGACACCGGGTCACGAGGAGCGGATCGTGGCGGTGATGCGGGAGATCCGGGCCCGGATCGAGGGGATCGCACCGGGCGGTGCGGGCGCACCGCACTGGCGCTGAGACACGCGACGGGGCGACACAGGCGCCTCGAAATTCCCTCTGCTACCCGACCTCACCAGCCCCAAACCAACATGTGATCCACATCACACACCCCGCCCTTCTTCTCGAACCACGCGCTTGATACAAATTGCCCGCGCGTTCCTGTCGGTCGACGGACGGCGCCCCAACCCCCTTTTCTGAGCCGCTCTTTCCGCACGCCCTGGAACGCCCGTGTCTTCCCGCACCGCCCCGCCCTGGCCCCTCGTCGCCCTTTTCACGGCCGGGTATCTGGCCGCGTACCTCCTGCCCACCACGGTCGGCAGGCTCGACTCCGGCCTTCCGCTCTCGGCCACCGAGGCCGGCTCCATCGGCAGTGCCCTGCTGCTGAGTTCGGCCTTCGCGGGGTTCCTGCTCGCCGCCCATGTCCACCGCATCGGCCCCCGTCGGCTCGCCCGCGCCGGTCTGCTGCTCGCCGCCGTCGGCTACGGCACCGCCGCCCTCAGCCACAGCATCCCCGTCGTCGTCGCGGGAGCGGTCGCCGGCGGTTTCGGCTCCGGCACGGCCACCACGGTCGCCGCGACCGGAATCGCGGCTCAGCGCGACCCGCACCGCGCGTCCACGCTGGGCCTGCTCAGTGTCTCCGCGCTCGCCGGGGCGGTCTATCTGACCGTCCCCCACCTCGGCCCGGGCCACGGCCTCCCGCTGGCCGCCATCGCACTCACCGCCCTGCTGGTGTGGCCCGCGACCGGCCGCCTCACCGCCTTCGCGCCGACGACCACGGCTCCCCTCGGGACCGGGGAGACCGGCCGCCTGCCCCATCTGCGCTCCGGCCTCGTCCTGGCCGCCGGCATCCTGTGCTGGTCCCTCGCCCAGAACTCGCTCTGGGGCGTCAGCGGACGCATCGGCCTCACCCAGGCACACCTCACGGAGGTCACCGTCGGCGCGGTCTTCGCGATCGCGCTCGGCGCGGGACTGCTCGGTGTGATCGGCGCGGGCGTGCTCGGCCCGCGCCTCGGCCGTGCGCTCCCCATCGGCGCGGGCACCGCGCTCATCGCCGGCTGCATCGCGCTCAGCGCCTCCGCCACCGGCCTCGGCACCTTCGCTGCGGGCGAGATCGCCTGGAACACGCTCTACCCGATCGTGCTGTCGTATCTGATCGGCCTCGCCGCCTCCCTCGACCAGCGCGGCCGCTGGGCGGTCCTCGTCGGCTCGGCGTCCTCGCTCGGCACGGCGGCCGGCCCGCTCATCGGCAGCGTGCTGTCCGCGCGGGCGGGTTTCCCGGCGATGGGCGCGATCCTCGCCGCCGGACTGCTGGCGATCACGCTCCCGCTGACCGCGGTGGCCCTGCACACCGGCGGACGCCCGCTGCTGCCCGGCGCGGTACGCCGCCGGTGGGGGTACCCCTTGCTCGAAGAGCTTGCGGGAGGCACCCCGGCCGCCGTCGTCGCCGCGTCGACGGGCACCCCGTCGGGCCCGGTCCCGCCGGTCGGCGCACCCGAACAGCCTGTCGTGGAGATCCGGTTGGACGGACCGGCACGCACGGCGCAACAGACCTACGACACGGCAGGACCCCGGCAGGCAACCGCCACACCGGGGCCCGGAACCCACTAGGTCCTATCCGAACTCGTACGCGTCCACCTCGGCCAGGTAGCGCGCCCGGCGCTCCTCGTCGTGCTCCAGGAAGGAAGCGACGAAGGAGTTGCGAGCCAGCTCGCGCAGCCGGTCCTCGCCGAGGCCGAGGGTGGTCCGCACGGCGTCGAAGTTGTCGCCCGCGTATCCGCCGAAGTACGCGGGGTCGTCGGAGTTGACGGTGCACAGCAGCCCGGCGTCGAGCATCGCGGGCAGCGGGTGGTCCGCCAGGGTGTCCACCGCGCGCAGCCTGACGTTCGACAGCGGGCAGAGCGTCAGCGGCACCCGCTCGCGCACCAGCCGTTCCACGAGTGCCGGGTCTTCCATACAGCGCAGTCCGTGGTCGATTCGTTCTACGCCGAGGACGTCGAGGGCCTCCGTGATGTACTCCGGCGGCCCCTCCTCACCTGCGTGCGCGACCCGGCGCAGCCCGAGGGCGGCGGCGGCCTCGTACACCTCGCGGAACTTCACCGGTGGATGTCCGACCTCGGCGGAGTCGAGGCCGACGCCGGTGATCCGGTCGAGGTACGGCTTCGCGGCCTCCAGCGTCTCGAGCGCCGACTCGGCGGACTCGTCACGCAGGAAGCACATGATCAGCTGGGTGGAGACGCCGTGGCTCTCCTCTCCCCCACTCTCGGCTTCGCTCGAGCGGGGGGACCCCCATCGGCCGAGCGCGCGCCACAGCCCCTCGACGATCGTGCCCATGCCGACCCCCCGGGCGAGGTGCGCCTGCGGATCGAAGAAGATCTCGGCGTGCCGCACCCCCTGCGCGGCGGCGCGCGCGAGGTAGGCGTCGGCCAGGTCCGCGAAGTCCTGTTCGGTCCGCAGTACGGCCATGAGCTCGTAGTACAGGTTCAGGAAGGACTGGAGATCCTCGAAGGCGTACGCCTTGCGGAGTTCGTCCGTGTCGGCGTACGGCAGCGTCACGCCGTTGCGCGCGGCCAGCTCGAACGCCAGCTCGGGCTCCAGAGTGCCTTCGATGTGGAGGTGCAGTTCAGCTTTCGGGAGGGGCATCAAAGCATCGTACGGCCGCTTTACCGGCGTTTCGGAACCGGCACCCGCATCAGGTCGTGCGCAACGGTCAGTTCCTCCTCGAACCCGGCGGCCCGCGCCTGCCGCTCGAACTCCTCGGGTTCCGAGTAGCGCTGGCTGAAATGGGTGAGCACGAGGTGGCGCACTCCGGCGTCCGCTGCGACGCGCCCGGCCTGACCGGCGGTCAAGTGCCCATGATCGACGGCGAGTTCGGCGTCCTCGTCCAGGAACGTCGACTCGATGACGAGCATGTCGCAACCTTCGGCGAGGGCGTGGACACCGTCGCACAGCCGGGTGTCCATGACGAAGGCGAACCGCTGCCCGCGCCGCACCTCGCTGACGTCGTCGAGCGACACACCGCCGAGGGAGCCCTCCCGCTGTATCCGCCCGACGTCGGGCCCCTTGATGCCGTGCGCGGCGAGCCGCTCGGGCAGCATGCGGCGCCCGTCGGGCTCGACGAGCCGGTAGCCGTAGGACTCGACGGGGTGGGAGAGGCGACGGGCTTCCAGGATGTACGCGGGGGTGACGGCGAGGGTCCCGTCCGCGTCGACCGGTGCCTCGGTCAGCTGTACGGTCTCGCGGTACGCCGTCGCATAGCGCAGCCGCTCGAAGAACCGCTGCCCCGACTTCGGGTAGTGCGCCGTGATCTCGTGCGGCACCTGGTCGAGGTTGATGCGCTGGATGACTCCCGCGAGCCCCAGCGAATGGTCTCCGTGGAAGTGCGTGACGCAGATCCGGTGCAGGTCATGGGCGGCGACCCCGGCGCGGAGCATCTGCCGCTGGGTGCCCTCGCCGGGATCGAAGAGGATTCCCTCGCCGTCCCAGCGCAGCAGATAGCCGTTGTGGTTGCGGTGCCGGGTCGGGACCTGGCTGGCGGTGCCGAGGACCACCACTTCACGTACGGACACGGCTCGTTACCCGGGGGGCCACTGCAGGCCACGGCCGCCGAGGACGTGGGCGTGCGCGTGCCAGACGGTCTGCCCCGCGCCGCTGCCGGTGTTGAAGACGACGCGGTAGCTCTCGAGCTTCTCCAGCGTGGCCACCTCACCGGCCTCGCGGAGCAGATCGGCGGTGATGGCCGGTTCGGCGGCGGCGAGGGTGGCGATGTCCCGGTAGTGGACCCGGGGGATGATCAGCACGTGGGTCGGCGCCTGGGGGTTGATGTCCTGGAAGGCGACGGTGTTCTCGGTCTCCCGGACGATCGTCGCCGGGATCTGTCCCGCGACGATCTTGCAGAACAGGCAGTCGTCCTGCGGCTCTCCCGCCATGTGCGTGCCTCCTCAGACAGACTGATCACTACGACGGCATGGTATCGGCCATGTCAGGGGGAATGCTCACCCCTTTCGCTCCGCGATCAGAGGGGGCGGGGCGCAGCCGACGCGTCTCCCCCCGCCCCGCGACGGATCACAGCGACGGCAGCTCCGGGGGCCGCTTCGCCGGGCGTTCCTCCAGCGCGGCCAGCGCCATGCGCACGGCCTCGTCCAGCTGCACATCACGCCCGGCCGCGTGGTCCTGCGGTGCCTGGACCACCTCGACGTCCGGATCGACGCCGTGGTTCTCCACGCCCCACCCGTAACTCTCCAGCCAGAACGCGTACTTCGGCTGCGTCACCAGCGTCCCGTCGACCAGCCGGTACTTGCTGTCGATCCCGATGACCCCGCCCCAGGTCCGCGTTCCCACCACGGGCCCGATCCCGAGCGCCTTCACAGCCGCGTTCACGATGTCCCCGTCCGACCCTGAGAACTCGTTGGCGACGGCGACGACGGGCCCGCGCGGCGCGTCCTCCGGGTAGCTGTACGCCCGCAGCCCGCGCGGCAGGTCCCAGCCCACGATCCGCCGGGCCAGTTTCTCCACGACCAGCTGGGAGGTGTGCCCGCCCCGGTTCTCCCGGACGTCCACGATCAGCCCCTCCCGGGCGACCTCGATCCGCAGGTCACGGTGGATCTGAGCCCATCCGGGGGCCTGCATGTCGGGCACGTGCAGATAGCCGAGCCGTCCGCCGGACCGCTCGTGCACATACGCCCGCCGGTCCGCCACCCACGCGTGGTACCGCAGGGGCTCCTCGTCCGCGATCGGGACCACGACGGCGTGCCGCAGGTCACCACCGCCGGCCGGCGAGATCGTCAGCTCCACGGGTTTGCCCGCCGTCCCGACCAGCAGCGGCCCGGGACCGGTCACCGGATCCACCGGCCGCCCGCCGACCGCGACGATCGCGTCCCCGGCCCGTACGGCGACACCGGGCGCGGCCAGCGGCGCGTGTGCGTCGGGGTCGGAGGTCTCCGAGGGCAGCACCCGGTCGATGCGCCAGCTGCCGTCCGGGTGCCGGGAGATGTCGGCCCCGAGCAGCCCCTGCCGCCGGTCCGCTCCGGTCCCGTAGCCGCTCGGTGTGACATACGCGTGCGAGGTGCCCAGTTCGCCCTGCACCTCCCACAGGAGGTCCACGAGGTCGTCGTGCGTGGCGACGCGCTCCAGCACCGGACGGTACCGGTCCAGCACGCCGTTCCAGTCGACCCCGCCCAGGTCGGGCCGCCAGAAGTTGTCCCGCATGAGGCGGCCGGTCTCGTCGTACATCTGCCGCCACTCGGCCGCCGGGTCGACGGTCTGCCGTATGCGCGACAGGTCGACGGTGATGTTCGCGTCGCTGTCGTCGTCGTTCGGGGCGCGCCGGTCGCTCGGTACGACCTTGAGCTTGCCGTCGGTCCACAGCAGCACCCGCTTGCCGTCGCCGCTGACCGCGAAGTGGTCAGCGTCCGCGGAGAGGTGCTCGATGCGCTGCTGGACGAGGTCGTAGCGCTCCAGCTCGGACTTGGGATCGGGGTCGTCGGGCGTGGCCCGCGACGTGCCCAGCACACCGTGCACCGGATGCCGCAGCCACAGCACCCCGTCCTTGGCGGCCCGCAGCCCGGAGTAGCGCGCGGCCTCGACCGGGAACGGCACTATCCGGTCGGCGAGCCCTTCGAGGTCGATCCGGGTCGTGGGCGAGCCCTCGCTGTCGGGTGTCTCGTCCTTCTCGGGGGCTTCGAAGGGGCGGCCGTGGCGCTGCGGCCCGAAGGGGGACGGGGTGGTCGCGGCGAGCGTGATCAGGTGCGGCCGGGAGCCGCCCACGAACGCCAGGTCGAAGACGTGCTCGTCGTAGACCGGGTCGAAGGAGCGTGCCGAGAGGAACGCCAGGTGCTTGCCGTCGAGGGTGAACGCAGGTGAGTAGTCCCGGAAGCGGAGCGGTGTCGCCTCCGTCACCGACAGGTCCGTGGTGTTGGCGAGCTTGAGCTGCCGCAGCGGGCGCGGGCCGGGGTGCGACCAGGCCAGCCACGCCGAGTCCGGTGAGAAGACGAGCCCGCTGACCTCGCCGTCCTCGCTGCGGTCGACCTCGCGCACCTCGCCGCTGTCGCGCTCGACGAGCAGCAGCCGTCCGTCGTGGGTGGCGACCGCGACCCGGTTGCCGTCGGGCGCCACCGCGGTCCCGAGGACCCGCCCGAGCTGTCCGGCCCCGAGCCGTCGTGGCGTTGCGCCGGGCGCGAGGCCGGTGGCGGGCGCGAACTCCAGGGCGTCCTCGCCCTCCGCGTCCGTCACCCACACCACCCACTCCTCGCCGTCCGCGCGGAAGGTGTGCGGCAGCCGGGCCCGTACGCCGTGTTCGGCGGCGAGCGCACGGGCGGGCCCCGAGCGGTGGGTGACCCAGTGGACGGCGCCGCGCACCGAGACGGCACTGCCTCGCCCGGTGTGGTCGGGCGAGCCGGCCCCGAACCAGCGGGACGCGCTCACGGGATACGGCTGCAGATCGACACGCTGCCCGCCGAGCCGTATGTCCAGCCGTCGGGGGTCGGCCGCCTCCAGGTCGTCCAGGAGCCACAGTTCACCGGCCGAGGAGTACACGACCCGGGTGCCGTCGGAGGCCGCGTGCCGGGCGTAGAAACCGTCGAGGGGAGTATGCCGCCGCAGGTCCGAGCCGTCGGCCAGGGACGAGTACAGCGCCCCGACGCCCTCGTGGTCGGAGAGGAAGGCTATGCGCTCCCCCACCCACGAGGGGTACTCGATGTTCCCGTCCAGCTCCTCGTGCAGCCGTACGAACTCCCCGTCGCCCTCGCGGTCGATCCACAGCTTGCCCGCCGTGCCGCCCCGGTACCGCTTCCACCAGGCGGCCTCGCGGCCCATGGGCGCGGACAGCAGCACCGTGCGGGGCCCGTACGCGACCTCGCCGACGGGCCCGTAGGGCAGTGTGGTCGCGGGTCCGCCGTCGAGCGGCACGGCGCGTGCCCAGCTGCGGCGCAGGGAGGCCTGCCCGACCGTGCTGAGGGCGAGCACCCGGCCCTCCGGGGTCCAGCCGCGCACCTGGGTCCTCGAACTGCCCCAGTGCGTCAGGCGTTTGGCGGGGCCGCCGTCGATCGGCGCGATGAGCACCTCGGGTGCGCCGTCGCGGGTGGAGGTCCAGGCGACGGTCGTACCGTCCGGGGATATACGGGGGTGGTTGACCGGGACGTTGTCGGCGCTGACCCGCCAGGCACGGCCGCCGTCGAGCGGGGCGACCCAGACGTCGTCCTCGGCGGTGAAGGCGACCAACTCGCCGTGCAGGTGCGGGAACCGGAGATACGCGGGCGATGCGGACTGAGTCACCAGGTCACCCTAAGCAGCGATCCCGCTCCTGGACAGGGTTTTCTCACGTGACTCCGTCCCCTGCCCCGGTCACTTGCCCTGGACCGGCCAGCAGGTGGGGTCGCCCTGGCACCAGATCGTCTTCGTGACGGTGACGGTGGGCCCGGGCTGCCCCGGGGTGATCGGGTGGTACGAGACGGGTGGCGTCGGTGTACTGGCCTCGCAGTTGCCGAGGCCGCTGACGTGGAACACCTCCTTGCCGCCCACGGTGGCCCTGAGGTCCCCGCGGACGCACTTGCCGTCGACGGCACGGGTGACCCTGCCCTTGACGGTGATGTCCCTGTTGTCGTTCGTCTGTCCCTGGCAGTCGACGCTGACCACAGTGGTCTCGGTCGGGGCGGGCGTCCGGCCGGACGTGGAGGCCTTGGTGCCGTAGCTGCCCGTGCAACTGAGCCAGCGCACCTTCACGTGCTGCCGCTCCAGCTCCTTTGTCGCGGTCTGGTCCGTCGTGTACGCCACCGACGCGGAACTCAGATCACCGGGCTGGCACGCGACGGCTCCGCCCACGGCGACCACCACGAGCCCGGTCACCGCCGCTAGCCGTAATCCCTGCGGCCGCCGCCAAATCCGCCTCAATGCCCCCATGGAGGGCAGCCTGCCACTGTCCCGCCCGCGACGGTAGAGCGCATACGGCCATGCGCACGCCCGGGCTCACAATGGGGCGCATGCGCAACGAACGCCGCCTCAGACGCCTCGTCGTGGACGAACGCACCAGGTATCTCTGGTCGGTGCGGCACCGTCACGGCACCGGGGACGGCCGGATGTGCCGCGAGGACCTCGTCCTGTACCGGGACGGCGTGCGGACGTGTGTCGTCTTCCGCGCGGGGCGGGGCCGTTACGTCCCCGACGGCTTCTTGCCGTCGGGGTGCGTCGGCGACGGGCACGGGAACGCGCTCAACCTCCATGAACCCGGTGTCGTACGACGGCTCGTCGACGCGGCGCGGGAACGCGGGCTGCTGTCCGGGGGCGGGGAGGTGGACGGCTGGGAACTCTTCCCGGCGGTCGTCAGCCGCGGAGCAGGAGCCACTCCTGGAGCTCCACCAGATTGCCCTCCGGGTCCTTGAGGTGGGCGACCCGCATCCGGTCCGTCATGGGGGCCGGGCCGTGCAGCAGGGTCGCGCCGCGGGAGGTTATCTGCTCGCAGTACGCGTCCAGGTCGTCCACACGCAGCACCACCAGCGAGCGGTGGCCCGACGCCTCGTCGCCCAGCTCGCCCAGGACCTCGGCCATCATCGACCGGTCCTGCAGCGCGATGCCCGCCGAGCCGGTGGCGGCGCTGAACTTCTCGTACGGCCCGTCCACCGCCCCGGACTGGGGCTTGAGACCGAGGACTTCGGCGTAGAACCGGTAGCAGTCGGCGAAGTCCGAGACCAGCAGCCGTACCTGGGCGAGTTCCATGGTGTCCCCCGTGGGTCAGGACCAGCGTCCCGTGCGGCCGAGCAGCAGCGCGGCCGCCGCGGTGCCCGCGGTCGATGTACGCAGGACGGTACGCCCCAGCCGGAACGCCCTGGCACCTGCCTCGCCGAACAGCGCCAGCTCCTCCGGGGAGACGCCCCCTTCGGGCCCCACGACCAGCAGGATCTCGCCCTCGGCGGGGAGTTCCACGGCCGCCAGGGGCTCGTCGCCGCTCTCGTGCAGAACCGCGGCGAAATCGGCTTTGGCGAGAAGTGCGGCAACCTGCTTGGTCGTCGCCGCGTCCGCCACCTCCGGGAAGCGCACCCGGCGGGACTGCTTGCCCGCCTCGCGGGCGGTGGCCCGCCACTTGGCGAGCGCCTTCAGTCCTCGGTCGCCCTTCCACTGCGTGATGCACCGGGAGGCCGCCCACGGGACGATCGCGTCCACGCCCACCTCGGTCATCGTCTCCACGGCCAGCTCGCCCCGGTCTCCCTTGGGCAGCGCCTGGACGACGGTGATACGGGGGGACGCCGGGGGCTCCTCGTGGACGGACTCCAGATCCGTGACCACCAGACGGTCCTTGCCCTCGGCGGCCTTCACCACGCCCTCGGTCCAGCGCCCGCGCCCGTCGGTGAGGACCACGTCCTCACCGGGCCGCAGCCGCTTCACCGAGACCGCGTGCCGCCCCTCCGGGCCGTCGAGTACGAACTCCCGCCCGAGCCCTTCGAGTTGGTCCACGACGAACACGGGAGCCGTCATTGCCCGGCACCTCCCGTCGACAACGCTGTCGTCGCCTCCTGGAGCTCCGCCGCCAGCACCTCAACCAGTTTTCCGGCGGGCAGGTCGCGGGCCATGCGGTGGCCCTGTCCGGCCCACAGCGCCATGCCCTGCGTGTCGCCCGCCTTGGCGGCGGCCTTGCGCAGCGGCGAGGTGAGGTGGTGGATCTCGGGGTACGCGGCGGGCGCGTACGGTCCGTGCTCCCGCATGAAACGGTTGACCAGACCGCGCGCCGGGCGCCCGGAGAACGCGCGCGTCAGCTCCGTCCGCACGAACCGGTCGTCGGTGAGCGCCCGCTTGTGCAGGACGTTGGCGCCGGACTCGGGCGTCGCGAGGAACGCGGTGCCGAGCTGGGCCGCGCTCGCGCCCGCCGCGAGCACCGCGGCGATCTGGCTGCCGCGCATGATGCCGCCGGCGGCGACGAGGGGGATGCTCACGGCCTCCCGCACCTGGGCGATGAGCGAGAGCAGCCCGATGCCGGAGCCGTCGTTCTCCTCCTGGACGTCCCGGTGGGTGCCCTGGTGGCCGCCGGCCTCGACGCCCTGCACGATCACGGCATCGGCGCCCGCCTCCTGCACCGCGAGGGCCTCCTCCGCGGTGGTCGCGGTGACCAGGGTGAGGGTGCCCGCGCGGCGCAGGGAGTCGAGCACCGCCGGCTCGGGAACCCCGAAGTGGAAGGAGACCACCGGCACCGGGTTGTCGAGGAGAACGGCGAGCTTGGCGTCGTAGCCGTCGTCACGGCCGCTCTCGGGGTCGCCCAGCTCCGTGTCGTACCAGGAGACCTCGCCGGCGAGCTGGTTGGCGTAGACCTCGACGACGGCGGGGTCGGCGTACTCGGGCTGCGGCATGAACAGGTTCACGCCGAAGGGGTCGCCGGTGAGCCCTCGGAGCTGCTTGATCTCCTGGTACATGCCGTCGGCGGTCTTGTACCCGGCGGCGAGGAACCCCAGGCCACCGGCCTCGGACACGGCGGCGGCGAGCTGCGGCACGGAGACACCGCCGGCCATGGGGGCCTGCACGATCGGGTGCCGGAGGAGATCGTTCAGCGGGGAGGACATGACCGCATGGTGCCACGTCCCCCGAACAAGTCCGAATCCGGCCGCCCCCTGGCATATGCCAGGGGAAAGCAATCAGCTCGAGGGGTTGCAGCCCATGGATCCCGTCCGGCGTTTGAGGACGAGACCGGCCATCCCGAACCCCCACCCACCCGCAGGGGCTACGGCTCTCGGTCCCGACAGCCACTTCCCAGCCCGGCCCAGGCAATCTCAGCCCGTCCGGCGTTTGAGGACGAGGCCGTTCGGGCCGGAGCGGGGGTCCGGGGGCGGCAGCCCCCAGCACGGTCACCCCGGCGCCGGCTGCCTACCGAACGCCGGGTACCCACCCCACGTCACCGCCCGTTGAACGCATCCTTCAGCCGCGAGAACAACCCCTGCTGCCCCGGCTGGAACTGCCCCTGCGGCCGTTCCTCACCCCGCAGCTTCGCCAGTTCCCGCAGCAGGCGTTCCTGCTCGGGGTCGAGCTTCGTCGGGGTCTGGACCTCGACATGGACCACCAGGTCACCCCGGCCTCCGCCCCGAAGGTGCGTGACACCGCGGTTGTGCAGGGGGATCGACTGCCCGGACTGAGTGCCGGGGCGGATGTCGACCTCCTCCAGGCCGTCCAGCGTCTCCAGCGGGACCTTCGTGCCGAGGGCCGCCGCCGTCATCGGGATGGTGACCGTGCAGTGCAGGTCGTCGCCGCGCCGCTGGAACATCGGATGCGGCAGCTCGTGGATCTCGACGTACAGGTCGCCGGCGGGACCGCCGCCGGGCCCGACCTCGCCCTCGCCCGCGAGCTGGATCCGCGTGCCGTTGTCGACACCGGCCGGGATCTTCACGGTGAGCGTCCGCCGCGACCGCACCCGCCCGTCGCCCGCGCACTCCGGGCACGGGTTCGGGACGATCGTGCCGAAGCCCTGGCACTGCGGGCACGGCCGGGACGTCATGACCTGACCCAGGAAGGACCGCGTGACCTGCGAGACCTCACCACGGCCACGGCACATGTCACAGGTCTGCGCGGAGGTGCCGGGCGCGGCGCCCTCACCGTTGCAGGTGTTGCAGACGACGGCCGTGTCGACCTGGATGTCCTTGGTCGTACCGAAGGCCGCCTCGTCGAGCTCGACCTCCAGCCGGATCATCGCGTCCTGTCCCCGGCGGGTGCGCGAGCGCGGACCGCGCTGCGACGCCGTACCGAAGAACGCGTCCATGATGTCCGAGAAGTTCCCGAAGCCGCCCGCGCCGAAGCCGCCCGCACCGGCGCCGCCCGACTGGGACAGCGGATCGCCGCCGAGGTCGTAGACCTGCTTCTTCTGCGGGTCCGAGAGCACCTCGTACGCGGCGTTGATCTCCTTGAACCGCTCCTGCGTCTTGGGATCGGGGTTGACGTCCGGGTGCAGCTCGCGGGCGAGCCGACGGAACGCCTTCTTGATCTCCTCCTGCGACGCGTCGCGGCGCACGCCGAGTACGGCGTAGTAGTCCGTGGCCACTTACGACTCCGCCAGGATCTGTCCGACGTACCGTGCCACCGCTCGTACCGCTCCCATCGTTCCCGGGTAATCCATGCGGGTCGGTCCGACCACGCCGAGTTTCGCTACTGCCTCGCCGCCCGAACCGTAGCCGACGGAGACGACGGACGTGGAGTTGAGTCCCTCGTGCGCGTTCTCATGGCCGATACGCACCCGCATGGCCGGATCCTTCGCCTCACCCAGCAACTTGAGGAGCACGACCTGCTCCTCCAGTGCCTCCAGGACGGGGCGAATACTGAGAGGGAAGTCATGCGCGAAGCGGGTGAGATTGGCGGTGCCGCCGATCATCAGCCGCTCCTCGGTCTCCTCCACGAGCGTCTCCAGCAGGGTGGAGAGCACCGTCGAGACGGCGCCTCGGTCCTCCGGTTCCTCGAAGGCCTCGGGCAGGTCCTGCACCAGTGGCGGAACGTCCGCGAAACGACGGCCGGCGACCCGGCTGTTGAGCCGCGCGCGTAGATCCGCAAGAGACGTTTCTCCGAACGGCGCCGGGCAGTCGATCATGCGCTGTTCGACCCGTCCGGTGTCCGTGATCAGCACCAGCATCACACGCGCGGGCGCCATCGACAGCAGTTCCACATGCCGCACGGTCGAACGCGTCAGCGACGGGTACTGCACGACGGCGACCTGCCGGGTGAGCTGCGCAAGCAGCCGCACCGTACGCGCCACCACGTCGTCGAGGTCGACGGCGCCCTCCAGGAAGTTCTGGATCGCGCGGCGCTCGGGCGCGGTCATCGGCTTGACGCCCGCCAGCTTGTCGACGAAGAGGCGGTAGCCCTTGTCCGTGGGGATGCGTCCGGCGCTGGTGTGCGGCTGGGCGATGTAGCCCTCGTCCTCCAGCACCGCCATGTCGTTACGGACGGTGGCCGGGGAGACGCCGAGCCTGTGCCGCTCGGTGAGCGCCTTGGAGCCGACCGGCTCCTCGGTGCCGACGTAGTCCTGGACGATGGCGCGCAGCACTTCGAGCCTGCGTTCACTGAGCATCGCGCACACCTCCAGCGATTCGTCCCCTTGACGCTTCCCCTGGCACTCTTCGCGTGCGAGTGCCAGCATCCCGGCCCAGTGTACGGCGGCCGGGTACGCCCCCGGCAAGGGCGGGCCCCGCTGTCGTACCGACGTGTACCGACCTGTCCTGTGGTGTCCTGCCAGGCCGGGCGCCTGCCGATAGCGTCGCCGTATGACGGTGTTGTGGGAAGGGTCCGGGTGGGAGGCGCTCGGTCCGAGGGCGGGGCGCACCCGGCTTCCGGTCTGGGACTGCACGGCGGGCCTGGTGGTCGGCGACCGCGGGGCACTCATGATCGACGCAGGGTCGAGCCTGACGGAGGGCGCGCGGTTGCGCAGCGCGACGCGACGGCTGCTCGCGCCCCTGGGTGCGGACCGGCGTGTGACGCATCTCGCGCTCACGCACCCGCACTTCGACCATGTCTTCGGGGCGGCGGCGTTCGCGGGCGCGGAGGTGTTCGGGGCGGTGGGCGTGGACACGGTGTTCGTCCACGAGCGCGGCGAACTGGTCGCGGACGCGGTCCGCAACGGTCTGGACCCGGCCGAGGCGGCCGAGGCCGCGGACGTGCTGGTCCACCCGCGCCACCAGGTCTCGGGCGAGTGGACGCTGGACCTGGGCGGGGTGCAGGTCCTGCTGGCGAACGTGGGCCCGGCCCACACGGCCCACGACCTGGTGGTCCTCGTCCCGGGGGACCGGGAGATCGTCTTCTGCGGGGACCTGGTCGAGGAGTCCGGCGAGCCCCAGGCGGGCCCGGACGCGATCCCCTCGCACTGGCCGGCGGCCCTGGACCGGCTGCTGGAGTTGGGTGGGGAGGACGCGGTGTACGTGCCGGGGCACGGCGCCGCGGTGGACGCGGGGTTCGTCCGGGCGCAGCGGGACGAGCTGGCGGCGCGTTTCGGCGTGTCGTAGGACCTTGTACGCCCTTCGGGTCCGGGCTTCTCCTATCGTCACTCGAATGCGCCAGTACTCGCCGGACCTGACCCCGCCGTGGAAGAAGCCCAAGCCCGTACCGGAGGTCCCGGCGGACCCCGGTCTGGTGGTCGAGGAGCCGCGCACCGGCTTCTGCGGCGCGGTGATCCGCTGCGAGGCGGGCACGGTGACCCTGGAGGACCGCTTCGGCAAGCACCGGGTGTTCCCGCTGGAGCCGCGGGGCTTCCTGCTGGAGGGCCGGGTGGTGACGCTGGTACGCCCGTCATCGGCCGCCCCCGCGCGCCCCACCCGTACGGCCTCGGGCTCGGTGGCCGTCCCCGGCGCACGCGCGAGGGTGGCCCGGGCGGGCCGCATCTATGTGGAGGGCCGCCACGACGCGGAACTGGTGGAGAAGGTCTGGGGCGACGACCTGCGCATAGAGGGCGTGGTGGTGGAGTACCTGGAGGGCGTCGACGACCTGCCCTCGATCGTCGCGTCCTTCGCCCCCGGCCCCGACGCCCGCCTGGGCGTCCTTGTGGACCACCTTGTTCCGGGCAGCAAGGAGTGGCGGATCGCGGAGTCGGTGACGAGCGAGCACGCCCTGGTGGTGGGCCACCCGTACATCGACATCTGGGAGGCCGTGAAGCCGGCGGCGCTGGGCATCGCGGAGTGGCCGCGGGTGCCGCGCGGGCAGGACTGGAAGACGGGGGTGTGCCGGGCTTTGGGCTGGCCGTCGGACAACACCGGCGCGGTGTGGCAGGCGATCCTGAAGCGGGTGGGGTCTTACAAGGATCTGGAGCCGGAGTTGTTGGGGAGGGTGGAGGAACTGATCGATTTCGTCACGGCAAGTGGTGACGCCGGACTCCTGTGAGGGTTCCGAACTCGCTGGTGTCCAGTTCGAGGCCAAGGGAGTCCAGCGGAAGGGGGTCGCCGAACTTCGTAATCCGCTGCGCTCGATAGTCGGCCACATCCCCGTCGCCGACAGGTTCTGTGAGCAGAACGCAGTGCGCCACGATCGGGTCGATGATCAGATACGCAGGGATCTTGCCCGCCGCATAGATGGACCGCTTGACCCCGTAGTCTCGGTCGACGCTTGTCTTGGAAACCACCTCGACCACCAGCGTGACCAACTGAGAGGGCAGCAGACGCCCCGACTGCGGGGCAATGCCGCGTTCCAGCACCAACAGGTCCGGCACAGGCTCGCTGGCCTCGTCGATAATGTCCACGTCTGTCGTCTGGAGCCGTTCCCAACGCTTGCGCGGGATCTGGTCCTGCACGTCCACCACGATCCGGTTGTGCACCAGATCGGGAGTGGCCATCATCACGATTTCCCCCCGGAGAAGCTCGACCTTGATACCCCGGGGAGGCTCGAACTCCTCGAAGAACTTCGTCATCCCACGCTCGTCCACAGCGGTCATCTCCGTGGCCCTCCACATCCGCCGCGTCCTTTTGGCGGCAGCCTACGAACCAGGTTAGGGACCGAACCGGCGTTCCGCGCCCATTCACTCGCCGGAGTGATCAGTCCACCAGGTCCCGCACCACCGCATCCGCCAGCAACCGCCCCCGCAACGTGAGAACGGCCCGCCCCTCCCCGTACGGCCCCTCCTCCAGCAGCCCGTCCGCCAGCGCCCGGCGCGAAGCCGCGCGCCCCTCCTCGCGCAGCAGCGACAACGGCACCCCCTCCCGCAGCCGCAGCTCCAGCAGGATGCGCTCGACCCGGCGGTCCTCCTCCGACAGGACCTCCCGCCCCGCGCCCGGGGAGCGGCCCTCCGCCAGTGCCGCCGCATACGCCCCCGGATGCTTCACGTTCCACCAGCGCACCCCGCCCACGTGGCTGTGCGCGCCGGGGCCCGCGCCCCACCAGTCGGCGCCGCGCCAGTACAGCTCGTTGTGCAAACAGCGGCCGGATTCCGACGTGGCCCAGTTGGAGACCTCGTACCAGTCGTAGCCCGCCGACCCGAGCACCTCGTCCGCGATCAGATAACGGTCCGCGTGGACGTCGTCGTCCGTCATCGGGATCTCGCCCCGGCGGATACGGCGCGCCAGCTGCGTGCCCTCCTCGACAATCAGCGCATACGCCGATATGTGGTCGGGACCCGCGCCCAGCGCCGCGTCCAGCGAAGCCCGCCAGTCCTCGTCCGACTCCCCCGGTGTGCCGTAGATCAGGTCCAGGTTCACATGTGCGAAGCCCGCCGCCCGCGCCTCGGCCACGCACGCCTCGGGGCGGCCCGGGGTGTGTGTACGGTCCAGGATCTTCAGGATGTGCGGGCGGGCGCTCTGCATACCGAAGGAGATCCGGTTGAAGCCGCCCTCCCGGAGCGTGGCCAGATACCGCTCGTCCACCGACTCCGGGTTCGCCTCCGTCGTCACCTCGGCGTCGTCCGCGAGACCGAACTCGTCACGGATCGACCTCAGCATCCGTACGAGGTCGTCGGCCGCCAGCAGCGTCGGCGTGCCGCCGCCCACGAAGACCGTGCGGACCTCGCGCGGGTCGTCGCCCAGCACCTTGCGGGCCAGCCGGATCTCGTCGATCAGCGTCTCCGCGTAGTTGTCGCGGGACGCCAGTACCCCGCCCGTGCCGCGCAGCTCCGTCGCCGTGTAGGTGTTGAAGTCGCAGTAGCCGCAGCGCGTCGCGCAGTACGGCACATGGAGGTAGAACCCGAGGGGGCGCTCGGCGGCACCGGCGAGCGCCTGCGCGGGCAGTGCGCCGTCGGCGGGGACGGGCTCGCCGTCGGGGAGTGCGGAAGGCATGTCCTCCATTGTCCCGTACTGCCGGGAGTCCTGATTCCCGCTGGTCAGTCCGCATTCCCGCTGGTCACTCCGCCTGCAGCACCAGCAGCGCCAGATCGTCCTCCGGCGGCTTCCCCCCGAACTCGTGCACCAGCCTCCTGATCCGCTCCGCGATCAGCTGTGCGTTCAGCCCGGCGCAGCCGGCGAGCGCCGTTGCCAGTCCGTCGCCGTCGTCGAACTGGAGTGATCCGCTGCGCCGCTCGGTCACCCCGTCCGTGACGCACAGGAGTGTGTCGCCGGGATACAGCTCGAAGGTCTCGCAGGCGTACGTCTCGTCCTCGACGACCCCGAGCAGCGTCTGCGGCTGCGCCACGACCCGTACGTCGCCGTCCGGGCCCAGCAGCAGCGGCAGCGGATGCCCGGCGGCGGCGAGCGTGCAGCGCACCCCGCCCTCGAAGGGGACCAGCTCGCCGTAGAGGAGGGAAAGAAAGCGGGCGTGCGGGCCGTAGTCGGCGACCGGCATCGGAGCGCCCGCCGCGACCAGCGCCCGCGCCGCCGCGTCCGAGGCCTCCGTCGCGTCATCCAGCAGGAGCTGGTTGAGGCGGTCCAGGACGTCGGGGACCGCGTAGCCCTCCCGGGCCAGCAGCCGCAGCCAGGGCCGGGCGAGCCCGATCACGACCGCCGCCTCCGGTCCCTTGCCCTGGACGTCGCCGAGCGCAAAGCACCACCGTCCGTCGCCGGCCGGGAAGAGGTCGTAGAAGTCGCCGCTCGGTCCGCCCTTGTCGCACGGTTCGTGGACGAGCGCGCTGCGCACCCCGGGGATCTCGGCGACCGCTCCGGGCAGCAGACCGCGCTGCAGCACCCGGCTGATGGTGGCCTGGCGCGTGTACCGCCGGGCCGCCCCGATGGCCAGCGCCACCCGGCGGCTGAGGTCCTCGACGAGCCCGGTGACCTCGTCGGGGAAGCGCAATAACCCCGCCCGTCCGATGACCAGCGTGCCCAGCGGCCGGCCGCCGGCGATCAGCCGGTAGGCGAGCGCGGCCCCGGTCGCGCCTCTCGGGCCCAGTGCCTCGCCGGGCCAGGGCACGGGCACCGCTCGGGAGCGCACCGACTCCGGCAGCCGGGGCGGGTCCTTCTCCAGCGCCCGGCGCAGCTCCTCGATACGGTTCTCGCTGCCGTGCCAGACACGGGCCAGCCGCGGTCCGGTGGTCACCACCTCCTCGGGCCCGTGCCAGCCGGTGGCCTCGTCCTCCAGCCACACCGCGCACCAGTCCGCGAGCCGCGGTACGAGGAGCTGTCCGGTGAGCGCGGCGACCAGGTCCTCGTCGAGCTGTCCGGCCAGCAGGTCGGAGGCCTCGGCGAGGAAGGAGAGGGCGCCGCGGCCCCGCCACTCCCGGTCGTACGCGCAGCGTGCGGGCTCGGCGAAGGCGGAGAGTTCGGGCCCGAGGATCTCGGCCGCGCTCAGCCCTCGTGCCAGGGCGCTCTCACCGGCGTACGCCTCGATCTTCTCCTCGGCGTCCAGGGCGCCGTCGAGGGGCAGCCGCGCCCAGACCGTCTTGGCCCCGGTGCGGTAGGTGATCCCCCAGGCCGTGGAGAGCGAGGAGACGAGCCTGAGGCCGCGACCGTACTCGGGTATGCCGTAGGGGTGCTCGGTGCCGTCGTCCCGTACCGCGCGCGAGGGGTGGTGGTCGGAGACCTCGACGACGACGCCGGCCGGGTCGTCCTCCGCGTCGTGAAGCCGGCAGACCAGGTCGATGTCCGTGCCGGCGTGCACGACGGCGTTGGTGACGAGTTCGCTGACGACGACCAGGGCGTCGTCGGCCAGCCGGTCGGTGAACGTGTCCGGTTCGGCGCCCTTGGCCCACTCGGTGAGGGCGGCGCGCACGAACCGGCGGGCGGCGCCCGCCGCGAGCGGGCCCCCGGGCAGTGTCGTACGCACCACCGCGCACACCCCTGCGCCGTCGTGCACGGGCGCATCAGGGGCACGGGACATGGTCTCCCGTTGCGTCGGAATGGCCCCCATGGACAGCTCCCCGAGGAGTTCGGACGAATAGGCCTCTGGCGATGCGGACAGAGTGACAGACTGACCACGCCCATAAGCGCCGAGTTACCGAAGTGGGCCGCCATGAGTGAGAACAGTGCTACAGATGTGGTCGAAGACGGACAGATTCGAGCATCGGATCTACGTCCCCTGCTCGCCGCGATGACGGCCGCCCGTGACGGCGACTTCACGAAAGTGCCGGAGACCGGACAGGGCCTGGTGGCCGAACTGAACGCTGTGTTCAACCAGATCATGGACCGCACCACCCACTTCAACGCGGAAGTGCAACGCGTGAAGCGGGAGTTGGTGCGGCACGGCCGGCTCGACGAGCGGGTGTCGGCGAGTCCGGGCCAGGGCGCCTGGACGTCCAGGGTCAACGACGTCAACCAGGTGCTGGACGCGCTGGTGGCCCCGGCGGCCAACGCCACACGGGTGCTGGACGCGGTGGCCGGGGGCGATCTGACCCAGCGGGTCGATCTGCACGACGGCAGCCGCCAGTTACGTGGCGACCTGCGGCGCCTCGGCCGCGCGGTCAACAAGATGGTCGACCAGCTGTCCCTGTTCACGGGCGAGGTGACCCGGGTCGCGCGCGAGGTCGGCACCGAGGGACGGCTCGGCGGCCGGGCCAAGGTGCGGGGCCTTTCGGGCAGTTGGCGGGATGTGACCGAGGCGGTCAACACGATGGCCTCGCGGCTGACGGCGCAGGTGCGGGACATCGCGCTGGTGACGACTGCGGTGGCGCGCGGGGACCTGACCCGTACGGTGACGGTCGAGGCGACCGGCGAGCTGCTGGAGCTGAAGCTCACCGTGAACACGATGGTGGATCAGCTCTCCGCGTTCGCCGACGAGGTGACGCGTGTGGCGCGGGAGGTCGGCACCGAGGGCCAGCTGGGCGGGCGTGCTCAGGTGCGGGGTGTCAGCGGGGTCTGGAAGGACCTCACCGACAACGTCAACTTCATGGCCTCGAACCTGACCTCGCAGGTCCGCAATATCGCCCAGGTGACCACCGCCGTGGCCAACGGCGACCTGAGCCAGAAGATCACCGTCGACGCCCAGGGCGAGATCCTGGAGCTGAAGTCCACGATCAACACGATGGTCGACCAGCTCTCCGCGTTCGCCGACGAGGTGACGAGGGTCGCGCGCGAGGTCGGCACCGAGGGGAACCTCGGTGGACGCGCCCAGGTGCGGGGCGTCAGCGGGGTCTGGAAGGACCTCACCGACAACGTCAACTTCATGGCCGACAACCTCACTTCACAGGTGCGCAACATCGCGCTGGTGTCGACCGCCGTCGCCCAGGGCGACCTCGGCAAGAAGATCACGGTCGAGGCGAAGGGCGAGATCCTGGAACTGAAGTCGACCATCAACACGATGGTCGACCAGCTCTCCGCGTTCGCCGACGAGGTCACCCGCGTCGCCCGCGAGGTCGGCACCGAGGGAAACCTCGGCGGTCAGGCGCAGGTGCGGGGCGCCAGCGGGGTCTGGAAGGACCTCACCGACAACGTCAACTTCATGGCGCTGAACTTGACTTCTCAGGTCCGCAATATCGCCCAGGTGACGACCGCCGTCGCCAACGGCGACCTGTCCAAGAAGATCACCGTCGACGCCCGCGGGGAGATCCTCGAACTGAAGGACACCGTCAACACGATGGTGGAGCAGCTGCGCGCCTTCGCGGACGAGGTCACCCGCGTGGCCCGGGAGGTCGGCACGGACGGCAGGCTGGGCGGCCGGGCCCAGGTGCTCGGTGTCTCCGGCGTCTGGCGGGATCTGACGGACAACGTCAACTACATGGCCGACAACCTCACCTCACAGGTGCGCAACATCGCCCAGGTCGCGACGGCGGTGGCCCAGGGCGACCTGTCGAAGAAGATCGACGTGGACGCGCGCGGCGAGATCCTGGAGCTGAAGACCACCATCAACACGATGGTGGACACCCTCTCCTCCTTCTCCTCCGAGGTCACACGGGTGGCCCGCGAGGTGGGAAGCGAGGGCCAACTGGGTGGCCAGGCGCGGGTCGAGGGCGTGTACGGCACCTGGAAGCGCCTGACGACGAACGTGAACGAGCTGGCGCTGAACCTCACCACCCAGGTCCGCGCGATCGCGGAGGTGGCGTCCGCCGTGGCGCAGGGCGACATGTCCCGCTCGATCACGGTCGAGGCGCGCGGCGAGGTCGCCGAGCTGAAGGACAACATCAACCTGATGGTGGCCAACCTCCGCGAGACGACCCGCGCGAAGGACTGGCTGGAGTCCAACCTGGCCCGGCTGGCCGCGCTGATGCAGGGACACCGCGATCTGATGGAGGTCGCCGACCTGATCCTGCGCGAGCTGACCCCGCTGGTGAACGCGCAGTACGGCGCGTTCTATCTGGCCGACCCGGGCGAGGACGGCGCCTCGGTGCGCACCACCGTGCCCGCGAAGGGGCTCGCGTTCATCGCCGGGTACGGGTCGGCGCAGGAGACGACCGTCGAGACCGGCGGCCTCCCGGTGCACGGCCTGGTCCGCCAGGCGGCGCGCGAGAAGAAGCGGATCCTCGTCGAGGAGGCCCCGCCCGACTACATCAAGATCAACAGCGGGCTCGGGGAGGCCGCCCCGACCAGCGTGGTCATCATCCCGATCCTCTTCGAGGACAAGCTCCTCGGCGTCATCGAACTGGCGTCCTTCTCCCGCTTCTCCGACGTCCACCTGGCCTTCTTCGACCAGTTCGTGAACACCATCGGCGTCGCGATCAACACCATCATCGCCAACTCCCGCACCGAGTCCCTGCTCGGCGAGTCCCAGCGCCTGGCCATGCAGCTGCAGGAGCGCTCGGACGAACTCCAGAAGCAGCAGGCGGAGCTGCAGCGCTCGAACGCGGAACTGGAGGAGAAGGCCGCGCTGCTCGCGACGTCGTCGCAGTACAAGTCGGAGTTCCTGGCGAACATGTCCCACGAACTGCGTACCCCGCTGAACTCCCTGCTGATCCTGGCCCGCCTGCTCTCCGACAACCCGGACGGCCACCTCTCCGAACAGGAGGTGCAGTTCGCGACGACGATCCACCGCTCGGGCTCGGACCTCCTCCAGCTGATCAACGACATCCTGGACCTGTCGAAGATCGAGGCGGGCCGGATGGACGTACGCCCCAAGAGGCTCCCCCTCATCAAGCTGCTGGACTACGTCCATGCCACCTTCCGCCCGCTCACCCTCGACAGGGGGCTCGCCTTCGACGTGACGGTCGGCGAGGACGTACCGCGCGATATGTACTCGGACGAACAGCGGCTGCAGCAGATCCTGCGCAACCTGCTCTCGAACGCCATCAAGTTCACCGCCACCGGCGGGGTCGAACTGACCGTCGGCCTCGTCAAGGACCCCGACCACCGCTACACCCGGGAGGACACCGAGGAGGTGATCGCCTTCGCGGTCTCCGACACCGGCATCGGCATCGCGGCCGAGAAACTCCCGGTGATCTTCGAGGCGTTCCAGCAGGCCGACGGCACCACCAACCGCAAGTACGGCGGTACGGGCCTCGGTCTGTCCATCAGCCGGGAGATCGCGGGCCTGCTGGGCGGGAAGATCATCGCGGAGAGCGTGCCCGGCAAGGGGTCGACGTTCACGCTGTACGTGCCGGTCCTCAGCCCCGGGCACACGGTGGCCGGAACCACTCCCCAGGACCGTCCGGCACCCGTCCCCGAGCAGGTGTCCAGCGAGCCATACACCGGCCATGACACCGACGACGCCTGGCCCGCGCCCACCAAGCTGGAGGCGTGGAAGTCGGGCCGGGCCGGCCAGGTACTGCCCGGCCGGCGGGTGCTGATAGTCGACGACGACATCCGCAACGTCTTCGCGCTCACCCATGTCCTGGGCCGCGTCGGCATGCCCGTCCTGTACGCGGAGAACGGCCGCGAAGGCATCGAGACGCTGGAGCGCAACCCGGACGTCGAACTCGTCCTGATGGACATCATGATGCCGGAGATGGACGGCTACGAGACCATCTCCGCCATCCGCCGCACCCCCCGCTGGACGGGCCTGCCCATCGTCGCCCTGACCGCGAAGGCGATGCCCGGGGACCGCGAGAAGTCCATCGCGCGCGGCGCCAACGACTACGTGCCCAAACCGGTGGACGTCGACCAGCTGCTGACCGTCGTGTGCGCCCTCCTGGACCCGGACAGCGTGGAGAGGGAGGGGCACACCGCCGCCGAGGGGGATGGGAGCACCTCCCTGCTCGAGCGAGGCCGAGAACTCGGGGGAGCCCCCGGGGAGCCCGCCGTCCCGCCGACCATCGATTGAGGCACCCACACGATGCGTATCGAGGAAGCATCCGACGACCGCGCCAGCATCCTCCTGGTGGACGACATGGAGGACAACCTGATAGCGCTGGAGGCCGTCCTGGGATCCCTCAACGAGCCGCTGGTACGCGCGCGTTCAGGAGAAGAGGCGATGAAGGCGCTGCTCAGACAGCGCTTCGCCGTCGTCCTGCTGGACATACGCATGCCGGGCATGGACGGTTTCGAGACCGCCGCGAACATCAAACGGCTCGACCAGACCAAGGACGTCCCGATCATCTTCCTGACCGGCTCGGACGCCGACGCGGGATACGCCTTCCGCGGCTACGCAACCGGGGCCGCCGACTATCTGACGAAGCCGTTCGACCCCTGGGTACTGCGCGCCAAGGTGACGGTGTTCCTGGACCTGCACCGCAAGAACCAGCAACTGGAACGATTGCTGGCCCGGGAGCAGGTGCATTGCGTGGAGCTGAGCAGCCGGCTCGCGGCTCTGGAGAAGCGGCTGACGGGTGATGGACTCCCGGACCTGGCGGAACTTCGCATCCAGGTCCGGGAGTTACAGCAGTTGGTGACCGGGGGGCGCGTGTTCTAGGGGCGCGGGGCCGTGACATGGTGCGACTCCGCCGCGATGGGGGTTCCCCCTGTTCATGGGGTCCCCCCTGTTCGAGCGAAGTCGAGAACTTGGGGGAGAAGCCGAGAAACTTGGGGGAGCGACAAGCCACAGACGGCCCGCAGACGGCCCGCAGACACCTCGCAACCCCAGGCACCCCTAGGCTTCGCGACTACCGGCGTACATCTCATCGATCAGATGCTTGTACTCCCGCTCCACAACCGGCCGCTTCAACTTCAGGCTCGGCGTGATCTCCCCGTGCTCGACATCGAGATCCCGCGGCAGCAGCCGGAACTTCTTGATGGTCTGCCAGCGCTGAAGACCCTCGTTGAGCTGCTTGACGTAGCCCTCGACCATCTCGACCGTGGCGGGCGCGGCGACGATGTCGGCGTACGACTTGCCCTCCAGCCCGTTCTCCTTCGCCCACTCCAGGATGGACACCTCGTCGAGGGCGATGAGCGCGGTGCAGAAGTTCCGGTCGGCGCCGTGCACGAGAATGTTGGAGACGTAGGGGCACACCGCCTTGAACTGACCCTCGACCTCGGCGGGCGCGATGTACTTGCCGCCGGAGGTCTTGATGAGGTCCTTCTTGCGGTCGGTGATCCGCAGATAGCCGTCGGGCGACAGCTCGCCGATGTCACCGGTGTGGAACCAGCCGTCCGGCTCCAGGACCTCGGCGGTCTTCTCCGGCAGCCCGTGGTAGCCCTCCATGATGCCGGGGCCGCGCAGCAGGATCTCGCCGTCGTCCGCGATGCGCACCTCGGTGCCGGGCAGCGGCTTGCCGACCGTGCCCGTACGGTACGCCTCACCCGGGTTCACGAAGGAGGCCGCGGAGGACTCGGTGAGGCCGTAGCCCTCCAGGATGTGGATGCCGGCGCCCGCGAAGAAGTACCCGATCTCCGGAGCGAGGGCGGCGGAACCGGAGACACAGGCGCGCAGGTTGCCGCCGAACGCCTCGCGGATCTTGGCGTAGACCAGCGCGTCCGCGGTCTTGTGCTTGGCGGCCAGACCGAAGGGCACGGAGTGGGTGCCGGTACGGCGGAAGTTGTCCTGCGAGACCTTGGCGTACTCGCGCGCGACCCCGGCCGCCCACTGGAAGATCTTGTACTTGGCGCCGCCGCCGGCCCGGGCCTTGGCCGCCACGCCGTTGTAGACCTTCTCGAAGATGCGCGGCACGGCCGCCATGTACGTCGGCTGCACCACCGGCAGATTCTCGATGATCTTGTCGACGCGCCCGTCGACCGCGGTGACGTGTCCGACCTCGATCTGACCGGAGGTGAGCACCTTGCCGAAGACGTGCGCGAGCGGCAGCCACAGGTACTGCACGTCCTCGCCGCTGATCAGTCCGGTCGCGGCGATCGCCTTCGCCATGTACGCCCAGTTGTCGTGCGGCAGGCGCACACCCTTGGGGCGGCCAGTGGTGCCGGAGGTGTAGATGAGGGTGGCGAGCTGGTCCTTGGTGATCGCGCCGACCCGCTCCTTGATCAGCTCGGGGTGCTTCTCCAGGTACGCGGCCCCGCGGGTCTCCAGCTCGGCGAGCGTGAGCACCCGGTCACCGGTCTCGACGCCCGCCGGATCGATCACTACGACATGGGTCAGCTCGGGAAGCTCGGCACGCTTCTCCTCCGCCTTGGCCAGCTGCGCGGCGTTCTCCGCGATGAGCACCTTGCTCTCGGAGTCGGAAAGGATGAAGGCCGACTCGTCGGCGTTCGTCTGCGGGTAGATCGTCGTCGTGGCCGCCCCGGCGCACAGGATGCCGAGGTCGGCGAGGATCCACTCGACCCGCGTCGAGGACGCGAGCGCCACCCGCTGCTCCGGCTGCACACCCAGCTCGATGAGTCCCGCCGCGATCGCATAGACCCGCTCGGCAGCCCCGGCCCAGCTCAGCGACTTCCAGTCGTCCGGGCCCGTACCCGAGGCGGGGGGTACGGGGTAGCGGTAGGCCTCGGCGTCCGGCGTGGCTGCCACGCGCTCCAGGAAGAGGGCCGCCACGGACGGCGGACGGTTCTCGATCAAAGTCTGTGTGTCGCTCACGACATCCTCCGGGGCCCGCGACAGTGCGGCTGGCTCATGTGCTGCTGACTCATTGCGACTGACTCAATGGACTGGCTCAATGCGACCGACTCATTGCGACTGGCTCATTGCGGCTGACTCATTGCGGCTGGTGTCACTCGCGAACGGTTGTTTAACTCGCGAGTAACTATCGAGCAGGGATCAGGGTAGAGCCCGACCGGCCGGTGCGTAAGGGGCAGCGGCCTGTCACTTCCTACAGAGCGCGACCGGGAGTACGCACAGGGGCCCGCCGCACTTTCATACGACGAACCCCTGTTGCACCCGTTTTGGCGAGGTACCCGCGGGTAACTCGTGGTTACTTCTTGCCCTTGGCCGACCCCGCGCTGTCATCACTGGACAGCACGGCAATGAAGGCCTCCTGAGGAACCTCCACGGAACCCACCATCTTCATCCGCTTCTTGCCCTCCTTCTGCTTCTCCAGCAGCTTCCGCTTACGGGAGATGTCACCGCCGTAGCACTTGGCCAGGACGTCCTTGCGGATGGCGCGGATGGTCTCGCGTGCGATCACCCGGGAGCCGACGGCGGCCTGCACCGGCACCTCGAAGTTCTGCCGCGGGATGAGCTCCTTCAGCTTGGCGACGAGCCGGACGCCGTACGCGTATGCCTGGTCCTTGTGGGTGATCGCCGAGAAGGCGTCGACCTTGTCGCCGTGCAGCAGGATGTCGACCTTGACCAGCGAGCTGTTCTGCTCGCCGGTGGGCTCGTAGTCGAGGGACGCGTACCCGCGGGTCTTGGACTTCAGCTGGTCGAAGAAGTCGAAGACGATCTCGGCGAGCGGAAGGGTGTAGCGGATCTCGACGCGGTCCTCGGACAGGTAGTCCATGCCGAGCAGGGCACCGCGGCGGGTCTGGCACAGCTCCATGATCGCGCCGATGAACTCGGTGGGCGCGAGGATCGTGGCCCGTACGACCGGCTCGTACACCTCGGCGAGCTTCCCCTCGGGGAACTCGCTCGGGTTGGTGACGACATGCTCGGTGCCGTCCTCCATGATCACGCGGTAGACCACGTTCGGCGCGGTGGCGATCAGGTCGAGCCCGAACTCGCGCTCCAGCCGCTCGCGGATCACGTCGAGGTGCAGCAGCCCCAGGAAGCCGACGCGGAAACCGAAGCCGAGGGCGGCGGAGGTCTCCGGCTCGTAGACCAGCGCGGCGTCGTTGAGCTGGAGCTTGTCGAGGGCCTCGCGCAGGTCGGGGTAGTCCGAGCCGTCGAGCGGATACAGGCCCGAGAAGACCATGGGCTTGGGGTCCTTGTAGCCGCCCAGCGGCTCGGTGGCGCCCTTGGCCTGGCTGGTGATGGTGTCACCGACTTTGGACTGGCGGACGTCCTTCACACCGGTGATGAGGTAGCCCACCTCGCCGACGCCGAGCCCGTCGGCCGGGAGCATCTCGGGCGAGTTGACGCCGATCTCCAGCAGCTCGTGGGTGGCGCCCGTGGACATCATCTTGATGCGCTCGCGCTTGTTGAGCTGGCCGTCGATGACACGGACGTACGTGACGACGCCGCGGTACGAGTCGTACACGGAGTCGAAGATCATCGCGCGGGCGGGAGCGTCCACGACGCCGACCGGCGCCGGAATCTCCCGCACGACCTTGTCGAGCAGCGTGTCGACGCCGACACCCGTCTTCGCGGACACCCGCAGCACGTCGTCGGGGTCGCAGCCGACGAGGTTGGCGAGCTCCTCGGCGAACTTCTCGGGCTGCGCGGCCGGCAGGTCGATCTTGTTCAGTACGGGGATGATCGTGAGGTCGTTCTCCATCGCCAGGTAGAGATTGGCGAGGGTCTGGGCCTCGATGCCCTGGGCGGCGTCGACGAGGAGGATGGTCCCCTCGCAGGCGGCGAGCGACCGCGAGACCTCGTACGTGAAGTCGACGTGGCCAGGGGTGTCGATCATGTTGAGGATGTGCGTGTTGCCCGGATCGTGGGTCGGGGCCCACGGCAGACGCACCGCCTGGGACTTGATCGTGATGCCGCGCTCGCGCTCGATGTCCATGCGGTCGAGGTACTGAGCGCGCATCTGCCGCTGCTCGACGACGCCGGTCAGCTGGAGCATCCGGTCGGCGAGAGTGGACTTGCCGTGGTCGATGTGCGCGATGATGCAGAAGTTGCGGATCAGAGCCGGGTCGGTACGGCTCGGCTCGGGCACATGGCTAGGGATCGCGGGCACGCAGGGTCCTGATTCTTGAGGCGTCCGCAGTCTCTGCGGTCTCGGGTCGGATCGATACGTAGCTTCCATGGTCCCACGCGCGGGAGGCTGCGACCGGTTTGGGCGGCCCGGAAGGCGACTGGTAGCCTGGGTGGCTGTGTCTCCTGCCCTCTCAGCGCGAGGCACCTCTTCAAGAAATCACCGGCGCGTGAGACGTCCAGTCTCGCGTGCCTGAACCTGTAAAGGCTCATTCGTGGCGAACATCAAGTCCCAGATCAAGCGGAACAAGACGAACGAGAAGGCGCGCCTTCGCAACAAGGCCGTCAAGTCCTCGCTCAAGACCGCGATCCGCAAGGCTCGCGAGGCCGCCGCCGCGGGTGACGTCGAGAAGGCCACCGAGCTCCAGCGCGCCGCCGCGCGTGCGCTCGACAAGGCCGTCTCGAAGGGCGTCATCCACAAGAACCAGGCCGCCAACAAGAAGTCGGCGCTTGCTTCCAAGGTCGTGGCCCTCAAGGGCTGACACTTGATTTGACGCCGGAGGGAACCGAGCGGGCCCTCTCTCATCCGCTCCCACCCGGCACCCGGGTTCGTACGCGGCCTGCGTTCGCCACGCGGGTACGAACCCAAGAGCTTCATCCGAGGACCCCGGCACCTAGCCCTTCCCCAGGGCGGGCGCCGGGGTTCTCGGCGTTCGTACCCATGGCCCGTCGTTCGGGTACCCATGGCCCGCCCGGCATTCGAGCACGAGGCAGCCCAGCCACTTCCAGCCCGTCCGGCGTTTGAGGACGAGGCCGTTCAGGCCGAAGCGGGGGTCTGGGGGCG